>DASZDB010000536.1:0-6985 GCA_035942495.1 Solirubrobacteraceae bacterium | reverse complement strand
CGCGCGTGCCCGAGCGTGCCCCCGTGGAGGCGGTCGTCAGCTATCTGGACTGATGCGGCAGGCGGCGCATGTCGCAGCTGTTGAACGTTAGTGTGCATCTCAAGCACCCGCCCGCGTCCAGAAGTACGCTGAACCACGGTTTCGGGTAGAGGCACCCCACCGCTTCGGCGTCGGCGCCGGAGCCTGTCGTCGAGGAGGAAGCAAGGTATGCAAAGGACCCTGAGAGGCATTTTGTGCCTCACGTTCGCGTGCGCCGCCACACTGGGGCTCGCGGCATGTGGTGGCGAGGACGACGACGGCGGAACCTCGACGGGTGGTGCAGCGGCGACCGACGACGGCGGCGGCAAGACCGGCGGCGAGATCCGGACTGCGTACACGTCGTTCCCCGACTACCTCGACCCCGCGCTGTCGTACACGCAGGAGGGCTGGCAGTCGCTGTGGACCGTGTACACCCCGCTGCTGACCTATAAGCACGCGGAGGGCGCCGAGGGCGCGACCGTCGTGCCGGGCCTGGCCGAGGCGATGCCCGACATCTCCGAGGACGGCAAGGTCTACAAGCTCAAGCTGCGTCAGGGTCTGAAGTACTCCGACGGCACGGCCGTCAAGGCATCGGACTTCGAGCACGCGATCAAGCGTGTGCTCAACCTCGAGTCCGGAGGTGCGCCCTTCTACGAGGGCATCGTGGGCGCCGCCAAGTACATCAAGGACGGCAGGGCGCGCGCCGACATCACGGGCATCGAGACCAACGACGCAACGGGCGACATCACGATCAACCTCAACCAGCCCGACGGCCGCTTCCCCTACATCCTCACGATGGTCTTCGCCTCCCTCGTGCCGAGCGACACGCCGTTTCAGAACCTGACGAAGGACCCGCCGCCCGGCGTCGGGCCGTACAAGTTCGAGAACGTCCGCATCAACCGCGGCTACGACCTCGTCAAGGTGCCCGGCTTCAACGTCCCCGACCAGGCGACCGGCAAGCTCGACACGATCAAGGTCGAGATCATCAAGAACCGCCGCCGCCAGACGCAGGACACGATCCAGAACAAGATCGACTACATGAACGACCCGCCGGCGCCCGACCAGCTGCGCGAGATCCGCGCGCAGTACACCGACGAGCGCTACAAGGAGTTCGTCACGAACTCGACGTACTACATGTTCCTCAACGAGCGCATCGCGCCGTTCAACAAGCCCGAGGCGCGCCAGGCGGTGAACTACGCGATCGACAAGCGCTCGCTCGCGCGGCTGTTCGGCGGGCTGCTCGAGCCGGGCTGCAACTTCCTGCCGCCGGGCATGAAGGGCTACGAGAAGATCGAGGATTGCCCCTGGGGTGACCCGACCGCTGCGCCTGACGTCGCGAAGGCCAAGGCGCTCATCCAAGAAGCCGGTGTCGCCGGCCAGTCGGTCACCGTCTTTGGCAACGACGAGCCCGAGCTGAGGGCCGTGGCGGAGTACCTGTCGGACGTGCTCAACGAGATCGGCCT
This sequence comes from Solirubrobacteraceae bacterium, assembly GCA_035942495.1. Classification (GTDB taxonomy): domain Bacteria; phylum Actinomycetota; class Thermoleophilia; order Solirubrobacterales; family Solirubrobacteraceae; genus CADCVQ01. The sequence continues at coordinate 5,504 of DASZDB010000536.1, read as the reverse complement.
CAAGGCCAAGCCGCGGATCGTCGAGGCCTCGGTCTACTTCACGACGGTCGGCAACCAGAAGACGAACGCCAAGGCAGGCGCCACGAACTGGTTCCAGGACTTCCCCCACCCCGGGAACTTCATGTTCCTGGTCGCGGGCAAGACGATCCAGGACACGAACAACCAGAACTTCGGCAACGTCAACGACCCGAAGCTCAACGCGATCCTCAACGAGGCGGACCAGAACGCCAACATCGACGAGGTCGCGGATGACTACGCGCGAGCAGACAGGCTCGTGGTCGAGAGCGCGCATGGTGCGCCCTACGGTCATCGCAAGCTCACGGTGTTCTACTCGGAGCGCATGGACTTCGAGAACTGCACCGTGTGGCACCCGGTGTACAACCTCGACTTCACGAACCTCTGCCTGAAGTAGTCCGTGGACACGGCGACCGGCGCAATCGTGGCTGACTCAGCCTGACCCGATGTCGATCGCCGACTCGTCAGTCTCGTCCGATCTGTCCCCCGTTGCCGACGGGGGGCAGATCGAGGCGGCTCCGGATCCAGGCGTCAGCCCCGGTGCCCTGGCGCTGCGCAGGCTGCGGCGCAATCGCGCGGCGCTGGCCTTCGGAGGGCTGTTCATCGTCCTCGTGGCGCTCGCGCTTGCCGCGCCGCTGTGGGCGGACGTCGCCGGCACGACGCCGGCCAAGAACCATCTGTCGGACACCGTCGTCGTGGACGGCAAGACCCAGCAGGTCGTCACCTTCGACGGCGTGCCCATCTCCCCCACGTGGCGGGACAAGTTCTTCCTCGGTGCCGACACGAACGGACGCGACGTCGCCGTGCGCCTGCTCTACGGCGCGCGCAACTCGCTCTTCATCGGCATCACCGCGGCGCTGATCACCACCTTCCTGGCCGTCCTGCTCGGGACCCTGGCCGGCTACTTCCGCGGCTGGACGGACGCGATCATCTCGCGCAGCCTCGACGTCCTGTGGGCGTTTCCCGTGCTGTTGCTCGGCGTCGCGCTCGGCGTCTCGCTCGCGCTCGGCGGCCTGAAGATCGGGCCGCTGGAGATCCAAGGCGGCTCGAAGTGGATCCCGACGCTCATCATCGGCGTCGTCGGCGTCGTCTACCTCGCGCGCCCGATCCGCGGCCAGGTGCTCTCGCTGCGCGAGAAGGAGTTCGTCGAGGCCGCCCGGGCACAGGGGGCGGGGCCGGTGCGCATCATGTTCAGCGAGCTGCTGCCCAACCTCGCCTCGACGATCCTCGTCTTCTTTCCGCTGCTCGTCGCGAACTCGATCCTGCTCGAGGCCGCGCTGTCGTTCCTCGGCGCCGGTGTCCAGCCGCCCGAGCCGTCCTGGGGCACGATGCTCGCCGACGGCATCGTGCTGCTCTCGACCTCGCCGCACCTGACGATCGTGCCGGGCCTCATGCTCGTGCTGACCGTCCTGTCGCTGAACATCTTCGGCGACGGCGTGCGCGACGCGCTCGACCCGCGCGCCAAGGTACGGCTGGAGCACAGCTAGGTGGGCCGCTTCGTCATCCGCCGGCTCTTCGGGATGGTGATCGTGATGTTCGCCGTCTCCGTGCTGACGTTCCTCATCTTCAACGTCATCCCCAACGGCGACCCCGCCGATCGGATGGCGGGCAAGAACTCCACGCCCGTCCAGATCGAGGCGATCAAGAAGGAGTGGGGCTTCGACAAGCCCGTCTACACGCAGTACGTGACGACGATGGAGAAGGTCGCCACCGGCGACCTCATCTCCTACGCCAACCAGACGAACGTCGTCGAGGAGATCAAGCGCGGCATCCCGCGCACGTTCGCGCTGGCGATCGGCGCCGCGCTGCTGTGGTTCGCGATGGGAACGGCGCTCGGGCTGTACACCGCGATGCGGGCCGGGCGCTGGACGGACACGCTCGTCACCGTGCTCGCGCTCATCGGGGTCTCGATGCCGGTGTTCTGGCTCGGCGCGCTCGCGAGCTACTACCTGGGCTTCAAGGCCGGGATCTTCCCCAACGGCGGCTACTCGGAGATCGGAGAAGCCGGCCTGTGGGAGTGGGTCAAGCACATGATCCTGCCGTGGACGGTGCTGGCGACCCTGTTCGTCGGCGTCTACTCGCGGGTGCTGCGCTCCAACGTCCTGGACACGATCAACGACGACTACGTGCGCACCGCGCGCGCCAAGGGACTGACGGAGCGGCGCGTGATGATTCACCACGTCCTGCGCAACTCGCTCATCCCGATCGTGACGCTGTGGGGCCTGGACTTCGGCGCGGTGCTCGGCGGCGGCGCGATCCTCACCGAAACCGTCTTTGACCTGCAGGGCGTCGGCCAGTACTTCGCGGAGTCGATCGGTCAGCTCGACGTGCCGCCGGTGCTCGCGGTCACGCTGTTCGGCGCGTTCTTCATCGTGCTGCTCAACACGGTCGTGGACATCGTCTACGCCGCCCTCGACCCCCGGATCCGGCTGTCGTGACCCCGGCGCACTCCGAGCGGCTGCTCGACGTGCAGAACCTCAACGTCTCCTTCGCGACCGAGGAGGGGATCGTGCAGGCCGTCGACGAGGTCTCGTTCACGCTGTGCGCCGGCGAGGTGCTGGCGGTCGTCGGCGAGTCGGGCTCGGGCAAGTCGGTCACGGCGATGACGCTCATGGGGCTGACGCGCTCGCCCAACGCGCGCTTTGCGGGCTCGGCGAAGCTGCGCGACCTGGACCTCATCACGGCCAGTGACGATGAGCTGCGCGGCGTCCGGGCCGAGGAGATCGCGATGATCTTCCAGGACCCGATGACGTCGCTGAACCCGGTACATCGCATCGGCCGGCAGATCGTCGAGCAGATCCAGGCCCATCGCGACGTCTCCGACGCGGAGGCGCGCGACCTCGTCATCACGCAGCTCGAGCGGGTCGGCATCCCGCGGGCCCGCGAGCGCTTTGACTCCTACCCGCACGAGTTCTCCGGCGGCATGCGCCAGCGCGTGATGATCGCGCTCGCGCTGTCCTGCGATCCGTCGGTCCTCATCGCCGACGAGCCGACGACCGCGCTCGACGTGACGATCCAGGCGCAGATCCTCGAGGTGCTCAAGGCGCTGCGCACCGAGTCCAACGCCGGCATCATCCTCGTGACCCACGACCTCGGCGTCGTCGCCGACATCGCCGACCGGATCGCCGTCATGTACGCCGGGCGGATCGTCGAGCAGGGCACGATCGACGAGATCTTCTACAACCCGCAGCACCCGTACACGTGGGGGCTGCTCGGCTCGATCACCCGCGTGGACCGGCCGCGGCCCGACCGGCTGCCGTCGATCACGGGCCTGCCGCCGTCGCTCATCCACCCGCCCCAGGGCTGCCACTTCCGCCCGCGCTGCCCGCACTCGCACGACGCCTGCCTCGTCAAGCCGGCGCTGGCGAACCGTGTCGGGGGGGCGACGGGGCACGAGGACCGCTGCGTCATGGAGCCCGAGCAGAAGGCGAAGCTGCGCCAGATGGGCAACCAGATCGGCCTCGAGGCGGGCGGCGTGACGGGATGAACGCCGAAACGAACGCCGCGGCGAGCGGCGGGAACGGCGCCGGCCCGGCGGCGACGGCGGCCGAGCGGAAGATCCTGCTCGCGGCCGATCACCTCAAGCAGTATTTCCCGATCAAGCAGGGGCTGCTGTTTGACCGCGCGGTCGCGCACGTGCACGCCGTCGACGACGTCACGCTGCACCTGCGCGAAGGTGAGACGCTCGGCCTCGTCGGCGAGTCGGGGTGCGGCAAGACGACGCTGTCGCGCACGCTCATGCGCCTGCTCGACCCGACGGGCGGCACGATCACGTTCCGCGGCACCGACATCACGAAGGCCGGCCGCGCGAAGCTCAAGCCCGTCCGGCGCGAGATGCAGATGGTCTTCCAGGACCCGTTCGCCTCGCTGAACCCGCGCAAGCGGATCGGCCAGATCATCGGTGCGCCGCTGGCGCTGCATGGCGTCGACAAGGCGAAGATCGCCACGCGGTCGGCCGAGCTGCTCGATCGCGTCGGTCTGCAGCACGAGCACCTCAGCCGCTTTCCGCACGAGTTCTCCGGCGGCCAGCGCCAGCGCATCGGGATCGCCCGCGCGCTCGCGCTCGAACCGAAGCTCATCGTGCTCGACGAGCCCGTCAGCGCGCTCGACGTGTCTATCCAGGCGCAGATCGTCAACCTGCTCGACGACCTGCAGGACGACTTCGGGCTGACCTACCTCTTCGTCGCACACGACCTGTCGGTCGTGCGCCACGTGAGCGACCGGATCGCGGTCATGTACCTCGGACGGATCATGGAGCTCTCGCCCGCCGAGGAGCTCTACGTCAAGCCGATCCACCCGTACACCCGCGCGCTGCTGTCGGCGATCCCGATCCCGGACCCCCGCGAGAACCGCGCCCGCGAACGCGTCGTGATCAGCGGCGAGCCGCCCTCACCGGTCGATCCGCCGTCGGGCTGCGTGTTTCACACCCGCTGCCCGCGCGCCCAGGACGTCTGCCGCCACGACGTGCCGCGCCTCAGCGCGTACGCCAACGGCCATCTGGCGGCGTGCCACTTCCCGCTCAACGTCACGCGCGCCGAGGCCGCGGCGTGCACGCGCTCGGACGCCAGCCCGGAGTGCGCGTCCGACACGCCGCCGGAGGTACCCTCCGAAACGGCGTCCAGCGCCGCGCCCCAGTAGCTCAGTGGACAGAGCGACCGCCTCCTAAGCGGTAGGCCGCAGGTTCGACTCCTGCCTGGGGCATGGGCACGACGGGTGCCGGCCTTCCGCGCTGCCGCGTCAGCCGCGCCGTCGCAGCTCGCCGCGGCCGACGCGCTCCGCCAGGTCGGGGTCGAAGACGCCGAACCCCGTGCGCGCCCACAGCGAGTCGGTCTCGAACCACGGCCTGCCGTCGTCGCGCAGCGCGTCTGGCGGCCGGCCGCGGCGCAGGTCACTGCGGCAGGCGCCGCAGGCCGGCACGGTGAGGTCCGGCTTCCACTCGACCGGCTTTGTCGAGGCTGGATGGCGCGGGTCGAAGAAGCACAGCGGCACGGGCGGGGGCGCGGGCCGGCCGGCCTCGAGCGCCTCCGCGGCCGCGAGCGCGCGGGTGCCGTCCTCGACGAGCACGAGCGCGCCGACGAGGTCGACCATGCGCGGGTCGCTGGCCAGGACGCGCCGCGCTGCCGCGTAGGCATCGAGCGCGTGCTGCTGGCGCTCCTGTGCGGCCTCGTCTGACGGCGTGCCCCTTCGGTCGATGCGCTCGGCGAACGTGAGCAGGCGCTCCTCGATCTGCTCGCGCAGCTCGCCGGCCTGGGCGGTGTGGGCGTGCCGGAAGACGCGCGCCGGGATGAGCGGCTCCTCGACGGGTGCGGGACGGGCGTGGCGGTGGCGGCGGCGACGGTGCACGAGCGCGCTGCCGGCGCCGAGCGCCGCCAGGATCCCCAGCGCCACGAGCCAGCCGGTGGCGCCGCCCTCCTCGGTTTCGTCGGCGACCGGCCGCGGCGGCGGGATGTCCCGGCGCTGCTGGCGCAGCCGAGCCTCGGTGCGCTCGA
>DASZDB010000535.1:0-2931 GCA_035942495.1 Solirubrobacteraceae bacterium | reverse complement strand
GCGACGCAGAACGCGTTCTTCTGCTCGGCGCCGACGCCCAGCAACGGCTTGCTCGCGGCGACGGGCAGGTCCAGGCTCGTCGGCACGTAGCCACGCGAGCGGCGCAGCATGAGCGGGCGCTCACGCACGACCCGCACGACGGAGTCGTCGGTGCGCGTCGCGATCGGGCGGTCGTGGACCAGGAAGCGGTCGGCGATGGGCCGCAGGCGCTCGCGGGCGTCGTCGTCGGCAAACGCGATCGGCTCGTCGGACAGGTTGCCGCTCGTGAACACGAGCGGTACGCCGGTGTCGGTCGCGAGCAGCTGGTGCATCGGCGTGTAGGGGAGCATGAGCCCCAGGTCCGGCGCGCCCGGCGCGACCGACTGCGCGACGTCGGCGTCGGCCCGCCGGCGGGCGAGCACGATCGGCCGCGCCCGCGACTCAAGCAGCGCCTGCTCGTCGGCGCTGAGCTCGACGAGCTCGCGGGCAGCGTCGACGTCCGCGACGAGCAGGGCGAACGGCCGGTCCTCGCGGTGCTTGCGCGAGCGCAGCGCGGCGACCGCCTCCTCGCGGTCGGCGCGGCAGGCGAGGTGATAGCCACCGAGCCCCTTGACCGCCAGGATCCTCCCGTCGAGCAGGTCCTGCGCCGCGGCCCGCAGCGGGTCCTCCTCGGCGCCGGCGACGGGCTCGCCGTCGCGCTCGACCAGCCGCACCTGCGGGCCACACACGGGGCACGCGTTGGGCTGCGCGTGGAAGCGCCGGTCCAGCGGGTCCTCGTACTCGGCGCGACAGGCGTCGCACATCTCAAAGCCGGCCATCGTCGTCAGCGGCCGGTCGTAGGGGATCCCGTGGACGATCGTGAAGCGCGGCCCGCAGTTCGTGCAGTTGACAAACGGATAGCGGTACCGGCGATCGCCGGGGTCGGCGAGCTCGGCCAGGCAGTCCGGGCAGGTCGCCGAGTCGGGCGTCACGGGGGCGGTCGCGGCGCCGCCGCGCTCGGAGGCGACGATCTCGAAGCCCGCGGCGCCGACGACGTCGACGGCTTGGGCCTGCACGCCGCGCACCTCGGCCAGCGGTGGGGCGTCGGCGCTCAGGCGGGCGACGAACGCCTCGACGGCGTCGGGCGGGCCCTCGGCCTCGACGAGCACGCCGCGCTCGTCGTTGAGCACCCAGCCGGCGATCCCGAGCTCGTCGGCCAGACGGTAGACGAAGGGCCGATAGCCGACGCCCTGCACCGTGCCGTCGACCCGCGCGCGCACGCGCCGCAGCGTCTCCTCGGGCCGCGTGCTCATGCAGGTTCGGGGAGCTCTACGAGCTCGCGCAACACGTGGTAGGCGCTCGCGTGCGCCTCCTGGATGCGCGGGATGTTCTGCGAGCCGCTGACGACGACGTAGTCGGCGAGGTTGTTGGCGACCACGTTGCCGCCGTCGTAGCCGACGAACGCGACCGTGACGAGCTTGCGCTTGCGTGCCTCCTCGAGCGCCAGCAGGATGCTCAGCGAGTTACCGCTCGTCGACATCGCCAGCAGCACGTCGCCCTCACGGCCGTAGGCGATGACCTGGCGCTGGAAGATCTCCTCGGTGCCGATGTCGTTGGCGACCGCGGTGATGATGCCCGTGTCCTCGGTGAGGTCCAGCGCGCGGCGCGCGGGACCGCCGAACATCGGCGTGTGGAAGTCGGCGACGACGTCCATCGCGTCGGTTGCCGAGCCGCCGTTGCCGATCGCGATGAGCCGGCCGCCGGCGTCGAGGCGCTCGCGCAGGACGCGGGCGGCGCTCAGCAGCGTGTCGCGGCCGTCGTGCAGGGTCTGCGTGCGCAGCGACGTGATCTCGTCGGCCTTGAGCAGCATCGACTTGCGCACGTCGTCGACGATCTCGTCGAGGTTGTGCTCCTGCTGGCCGAGAAACGGATAGAGGAAGCTCGACGCGCCGGAGTCGTGGACCGGTTTGGCGGCGCGCCCCTCGAGCAGGCCGCGATGGTCGAGGAAGATGTGGACGAGCTCCCACAGCAGGTGGTAGAGCGTCTCGACGATCTCCTGGCGGATCAGCGGGTCGCTGACGGAGGAGAGGTCGAACTCCCACTCCGCCCCGGAGCCGGGCACGAAGGCGACCGTCAGGCAGCCGCGCTCCCGCGCGGCGGCGAGCGCGGCGAGGGTATCGGGATGGCCGCCGAACGCCATCGCGATGTCGTCGTTCTCGGCCTCCAGCGCGACCTGATGAGCGACGGGCCCGCCTTCCCCGGCGAGCGCGAGCGCGGGCAGCGCGCTCTTGCCGACGATGACCGGGTGGACGAACTCCACCGCGACGTGGCGCGCGTCGGAACGGTCCGCGGGGGTGGCACCGAACGCCACGAGACGGCCCGCGCGCGCGAAGCGCTCGGCCATCTTGTGGCACAGGTGCGCGAGGCGCTCGGCCTCAGCCGCGAAGAAGCGGCCGTTGGCCTCGCTGCGCTCGCGCAGCCGGGCCTCGACTCGCTCGGCGCCGGTGCCGCTGGTGGTCGGGCTCACACCACCGGGCGCCTGCGTCACGCCGTCGCGGGCTCGTGGTCGGCGTGGTCGTGGTGATCGTGATCGTGATCGTGGTCGTCGTGATCGTGATCATGGCTGTGGGCTTCGGCGGCGATCCGGGCGGGCAGCGCCTTCAGCCACGCACGGAACTCGTCGACGCCCTCACCGGTCTTCGCGCTGACGCGCATGACCGTCGCGTCGTGGTTGACCTGCTTGATGTTCGCCTCGAGGCGATCGACGTCGAAGTCGAGGTGCTGGAGCAGGTCGACCTTGTTGATGACGACGAGTTCGCAGGCGCGGAACATGAGCGGGTACTTCAGCGGCTTGTCCTCACCCTCGGTGACCGAGCAGACCATGATCCGCGAGTCCTCGCCGATGCGAAACTCGGCCGGGCAGACGAGGTTGCCGACGTTCTCGACGATGAGCACGTCGATGTCGTCGAGCGG
>DASZDB010000534.1:0-3051 GCA_035942495.1 Solirubrobacteraceae bacterium | reverse complement strand
TCGTGCCCTGGAACGACCCCGAGGCACTCGTCGCGGCGACCGAAGAGCACGCCTTCGCCGCGCTCCTCGCCGAGCCGTTCCCCGCGAACATGGGCCTGATCGCGCCGGCGGACGGCTTCCTCGAGCTGCTGCGCGCGCGCGCGGACGACACCGGTGCGCTGCTGATCTTCGACGAGGTCATCTCGGGCTTTCGCGTCTCGCGCGGCGGCGCGCAGGAGCTGGCGGGCGTGATCCCGGACCTGACGGTGTTGGGCAAGGTCATCGGCGGCGGGTTGCCGGCCGCCGCCTACGGTGCGTCGCGGGCGCTGATGGAGCGCATCGCCCCGGCGGGCGACGTCTACCAAGCCGGCACGCTGTCGGGCAACCCGCTCGCCGTCGCGGCGGGGCTGGCGACGCTCGCGCTGCTCGACGGCGACTCGCCCTACCTCAAGCTCACGGCGACGACCCAGGCGCTCGCCGACGGTCTCGCCGAGGCGGCGCGGTCGGCCGGCTACGACGACGTTCAGATCGTCAGCACGACCGGCCTGCTGACGCTGTTCTTCAGCGCGGAGCCGGTGACGGACTACGCCGGCGCCCAGGCCTGCGACCGCGATGCCTACGCGACCTGGTGTCGCGGCCTGCTCGCGCGCGGCGTGTACGCGCCCGCGTCGCAGTTCGAGGCGTGGTTTCCGTCGCTCGCGCATTCCCCTGAGCACATCGAGCGCACGGTCGCCGCGGCGGCCGCCGCCTTCGCGGACATCAGACGATGAGCGGCGAGGCGACCGACGGCCCGATCGATCGTCTGCGCGCCGCGGTGCGCGACAGTGGCAGCCCGCTGGCCGACGTCATGAGCGCCGCGCCGCCCGGCTACGTCGCCGACGGTGGCCCCGATCCGGTGGCCCTCGCCGCGTCGGGCCCGCGCGTCGCCGCCCACCGCGACGAGGTGGAGCTCGCCGTCAGCGCGGTGCTCGAGGGCTGCCTGTTGCACTACGGCCGGCCACGGGTGGTGCACATCGCCGACCCCGATCTCGCGCTGCTCGCGGGCGACCGCCTCTACGCGCTGGGGCTCGCCCGGCTGGCGGCGATCGGCGATCTGACGGCGATCACGGAGCTCGCGGACATCATCGCGCTGAGCGCGCAGGCCTACACCGCCGGCGACGGCGAGCTGGCGCTCGCGGCGTGGCATGCCGGAGCGGCGTCGATCGGGTGGGGGGCCGACGACGCGACCGCCGCCGCGAAGGACGCAGCGCGCGCGGGCGATCCGGGCGCCGCCGAGGCTCTGCATGCGGCGGCTGCGAGGGCGCGACTTTGAGACAACTTTGTAACAAGAGCCACAGCAGCGCATTTGGCGCATCGTTCGCATCGCCGGGGCGCTAGATTTCGGTGCCCGTGCCACGCGACCGCAAGCAACCCAAGAAGCCCAAGACGACCGCCGAGGCGCAGATCCCTGGCGCGTTCGAGGGCGAGACGATCAGCCGCCGTCGCTTCATGACCGGCACCGTCCACACGGCCGGCGGGATCGCCGTGGCCGCCTTCACACTGCCGGCCGTCGGCCTGGCGTTCGGGCCGGTCTTCGAGAAGCAGGAGACCCGCTGGGAGGGCGTCGGTCCGATCGCCGACTTCCCGGACGACACGTACATCCCGCGGACGCTCACGCTCGTGCGCGGCATCGGCGACGTGGGCAAGTCGACCGTCTACATCCGCAAGTACAACACCGACCTCGACGACGAGCCGCGCGACGAGTACAACGAGTTCATCGCGGTTTCGACGCGCTGCATGCACCTCGGGTGCCCGGTGCGGTTCGTCGAGGCGTCCGAGCGCTTCATCTGCCCGTGTCACGGCGGCGTCTACGACTTCCAGGGCAAGGTCGCCGGCGGGCCGCCGGTGCGCCCGCTCGATCGCTTCTACACGCGCGTGCGCAACGGCACCCTCGAGGTCGGCCCGCGCTTCAGCGTCAACTCCGAGCTCAAGCGCTTCTCACCGCGCGACCCCGGCATGCCGCTTGACGGCATCGGCCAGTACGTCTACCCGGCGCGCCCCAGCGTCCGGAAGCTCCCGGGGACCTGATGGCCAATCTCAAACCACCGCTCCCGCGCGCGCTGCGCCCCAAGCCGAAGGGACCCAGCGAGGACAACGGCGCCGCGCCGGCCGGCCTGAAGGACAAGGCGGCCGAGAAGGGCATCTCCGTCGTCGACTGGGTCGACGAGCGCACCTCGCTGTCGGGCGGCGCGCGCTGGCTCATGTTCCGCAAGATCCCGAAGGGGACGAACTGGTTCTACACGCTCGGCTCGGCGTCGCTGTTCGCGTTCCTCTCGCAGGCCGTCACGGGCGTCATCCTCGCGATGTACTACGACCCGTCGGCCACGCGCGCCTACGAGTCGATGCGCTACCTCACCAACGAGGTCTTCCTCGGCGAGTTCGTGCGCGGCATGCACAAGTGGGGCTCGACGGTCATGGTGATCCTCGTCTTCCTGCACATGGGCCGCACGTTCTTCTGGGGCGCCTACAAGTACCCACGCGAGCTGAACTGGGTGATCGGCGTGGTGCTGCTGATCCTCACGCTGTTCATGTCCTTCACCGGCTACCTGCTGCCGTTCGACCAGCGCTCGTTCTGGGCGACGACGGTCGGCGTGGCGATCAACGGCACCGGCCCGCTCGTCGGCCCCTACCTCAACGACTTCCTGAGAGCCGGCCCCGAGTTCGGGGTCACCACGCTGGCGCGCTTCTACGCGCTGCACATGCTCGTCCTGCCCGGGGCGATCGCGGCGATGATCGGCGCGCACCTGTATCTCGTCGCGCGCCTGGGCACCACCGCGCCGCCATGGATCAAGGCGGAGATCCCCGCTGAGTCGCGCAAGGACGGCGCATGAACGCCCGCGAGAAGGAGGCCTACCTCCGCGAGTACTCGATCCTGAAGTCGCAGGGCAAGCCGTTCTTCCCGTACTCGATCGCCAAGGACGCGATCATGGCGTGCGTCGTCATGGCGTCGATCATCCTCATGTCGCTCACGCTCGGCGCCGAGCTCGGACCGAAGGTCGCCCCGACGCCGACGACCTACACGCCGCGACCCGA
>DASZDB010000533.1:0-7508 GCA_035942495.1 Solirubrobacteraceae bacterium | reverse complement strand
CAGCCGGCCGTCGCGCGTGACGTCGCGGATGAAGCGCCGGTAGTCGCGGCCGACGAGCAGCGTGTGGTGCAACAGCCCGTCGAACCGGCGATCGCAGCCGAGGTACAGCAGCAGGCACGACATCGTCGGCGTCATGCGTCGAAGCGGCCGGCGGCGGCCCGTCAGCTCGTGCGTCGTGAGGACGTCGGCGTTGGAGACGACCGCATCGGCGGCGATCCGTTCGCCGCCCGCGAGCGCGACGCCCGTCACCGCGCCGCCGCGGTGCTCGATCCGCACGACGCGCGCGCCACAGCGCACGTCCAAGGGCCGCGTCATCGCCTCGACGAGCGCGTAGACGCCGCCCTCGGAGTACCAGACGCCGTCGAGGAACTGCAGGTACACGAGCGCGCCGTAGATCGCGGGCACGCGGAACGGGTCGCCGCCGATGAACAGCGAGTGGAACGAGAACGCCTCGCGGATGCGGGGGTGCTCGAAGTGGCGGCAGACCATCCGCCAGAGCGGCAGCGCGGCGCCGAGGCGCACCATGCTCGGCGTGAACGCCAGGAGGTCGCGCATCTTCAGAAAGGGGCGTCGCCCGGCGCCGAGGATGCCCTGCTCGTAGATCGGCTTCAACGCGGCCAGGAAGCCGTCGAACGCAGCGGCGTCGCGGCTGGAGAACGGCGCGATCTGCTCGGCCATCCGCGGGGCGGGGACGAAGTCGAGGGCGCGGTCCTCGCCCGCCCAGCGGATCCGGTAGAAGGGGTCCAGGCGGCGCAGCGCGACCTCGCGATGCAGGTCCAGGCCGCCGGCGGCGAACGTCTCCTCGAGGACCCACGGCATCGTGATGAGCGACGGCCCGGTGTCCCAGGTGAAGCCGCCGTCGCGCAGCTGGTAGGCGCGCCCGCCGGGGCGGTCGCGGCCTTCGACGACGGTGACGTCGTGGCCGGCGTGCTGCAGGCGCAGCGCCGCGGCCAGGCCGCCGAGACCGGCCCCGATGACGACGACCTTCATCGCACGTGCTCCGCGCCGAGATCGGCGCAGCGTGCCGCCCCGGCGGCCCACGTCGCGATCCGCAGCTGGCGCACGAGCACCGCGACAGCCGCGCTTGCGCGGTTCTGTTGGGCGGCCATCAGCAGCGGCCGCGCGAGCCCCACCGCGTCGGCGCCCAGAGCCAGGCAGCGCGCGACGTCGACGCCGTCGCGCACCCCGCCCGATGCGATGAGCGGCAGCCGGGGCGCCACGGCGCGGGCCTCGACGAGCGCCTCCGCCGTGGGCACGCCCCAGTCCGCGAACGCCTGCGCCACCTGACCCGCCGCGGGATCGCGCAGGCCCTCGACGAGCGCCCAGTTCGTGCCGCCGGAGCCCGCTACGTCGATGGCCGCGACGCCGCTGTCGCGCAGCGCCGCGATATCCGCGCCGTCCATCCCGAAGCCGACCTCCTTGACCACGACCGGCAGCGGGTGCAGCTGCGCGACGGTCGCGGCGATGCGCTCGATCGCGCCGCCGAAGCAGGGCTGGCCCTCGGGCTGCACGGCCTCCTGGATCGGGTTGAGGTGGATCGAGAGGCCGTCGGAGCCCAGCAGCTCGACGAGCCGCGGCGCCGCGTCGCGGTCGGTGAGCTGGACCACGCCGAGGTTGGCCAGCAGCAGTGGCGGGCGCGCGGCGCAGCGGTAGGTGCTCAGCAGGTCCGGGTCTCCGAGCAGCGCGCGGCCCGAGCCGAGGACGAGCGCGATGCCGTGCTCGGCCGCGGCGCCGGCGAGTCGGCGGTTGACGATCTCGGCCTCGGGCGTGCCGCCGGTCATCGCCGACACGACGAGCGGCGCCGCGAGGCGGGCGCCGAGCAGGTCGGTCGTCAGGTCGACGTCATCGAGGTCGCGGCCCGGCAGCGCCCGGTGGCGCAACTGCACGCGCTCGAGGCCGCTGCCGGCGCTGTGCTGCGTGCCGGGCCCGGCCGCGATGCGCAGATGCTCGGCCTTGCGGCCGGTGGAGGGCGCCAGCGTGGACATGTCCTTCGCTATTGCGCGCGCGACAGGCTGGGCCGATCATTCGCCGTTCGATGGTTGTGCACGCCGCGCCGCACCGCTTTGCCGCGGAGATCGCTCAGCACGCCGCGCCGGCCGGCGCGCAGCTCGCGTCGTGGTCGCCGGGCTGACGGCGTCGCACCGCGGCGGCAGCGGCTCGCCGATGGTGCTCCTGCACGGCTTCACGGGCTCGTGGCGGGTCTGGGAGCTCGTGCTCGCACAGCTCGAGCGCCGCCACGACGTGCTCGCGCCGACGCTGCCCGGTCACGCGGGTGGGCCGCGGATCGGCGACCCGGTAACCACCGACGAGATCCTTGCGGCGGCCGAGCAGATGCTCGACGACGCGGGTTTTCGGACCGCGCACCTCGTCGGCAACTCACTCGGCGGCTACATCGCGCTGCGGCTGGCGCAACGCGGTCGCGCGCGATCGGTCGTGGCGCTCGCGCCGGCCGGCGGGTGGGTTCTCGGCGATCCGGCGCTGCCGCAGACGCTCGCGCAGTTCATCGAGTGGCAGGAGGCGTTTCGCGCGATCGCGCCGCACGCCGACGCGATCGCCCGCACGCCCGACGGCCGGCGGCGCGCGACGTCGGCGCTGACGGCGACCTTCGAGCACATCCCGCCGGAGCTCGTCGTGCACATCATCAACGCGACGGCGTTCTGCCCGGGAACGCAGCCGCTGATCGACACCGCGCTGCGCGAGGGCTACGACCTCGACCCGCAGCGGATCACGTGCCCGGTGCGGGTCGTGTGGGGGACCGAGGACACGCTGCTGCCGTGGCCGTCGACCGCCGCGCGCTATCTGCACGACTGGCTGCCGCACGCCGATTGGGTCGAGCTCGACGGCGTTGGGCATTGTCCGCAGCTCGACGTGCCGCTGGAGACGGCGCAGCTGATCCTCGGGTTCACCGCGTCCTGACGGGCGTTTCGCCCGCAACGCGTAGCCTTTCTGCGTTGCCGGCGGGGGTTTTGGAGTTCAGTCTGCGGGCAGCTAGGGTGGATCGCACACATCGGTCCTGCGGGGCCACGGCGCTCAGCCGCGCCGTGGAGTCAGGGGACTGCCATCAAGACCGAAAGGGGCCACCGTGGCGCGCCAGCGACCGACAGCCTCCGACGTGCAGCAGATGCTTTCCGACTTTGACGCGGGCAACGCGGAAGACCTGGTGTCCGCGGGTGCTGCGCCCGGGCCGGAGTCGACGCTCAGTCCGGCGCAGCTGCGCGCGTTGCGCCGCAGCGCGCGGCTGACGAGCGCGGAGTGTGTGGCGCACCGCGAGCGCACGGCGCCCGATCGGAGCAGGCCGGCGTCCGGCTGAGCGCATCGCGGGCCGCCGCGGCCGACGCTGCCCCTGATGCTCGGGTGCTCCGGCCGTGGCGCTGTCGCTCGAGATCTACCGGATGGCAGGGGGGCTGTGGGAGGCACCGCACCTGCTCTTCACGGTCGTCGTCGTGGTCGGCGCGGCGTTCGCCACGTGATCTGCCGGGTTCGCCCCCGACCGTTGCGGATACGATCGGTCGGTGCCCGCCACACCCGGATCCGGTCTGGTCAGCCGCCCTCTCTCCGACGTCCTCGCCGCGCTCGCCTCGCCGCACGAGCTGCCGGGTGGGGGCGGCCCCGCCGCGGCGCTGACGGCGGCCGCCGCGGCAGCGCTCGTCGCGAAGGTCGCGCGGGCCTCGCGCACCACGTGGATCGAGGCCGGCGGCGCGATCGCCCATGCCGAGGCGCTGCGGATGCAGACCCAGTCGCTCATCGACCGTGACGCGGACGCCTACAACGAGGCGTCCGCCGCGCTGGCGCACGACGAGCGCTCGGCGCGCCTCGGCGTCGCCTCGCCCGCCGGCACGTCGGCGGTGCCCGTCGGCGACCGCGAACGCATCCTCGACGAGGCGCTGCTGCAGGCGGCCGACCTCGCGCTCGCGATCGCCGACGCCGCGAGCGAGATCGCTCAGCTCGCCGCGGACGTGGCGCGGTTCTGCCCGAAGGCGATGCGACCGGACGCACAGACCGCCGTCGCGCTCGCCGAGGCGGCGGCCTGCGCCTCCGCACGGCTCGTCGCCGTCAACCGCAAGCTTCCCGACGACGACCCGCGCCGTGCGTCGGCCGCCGACGCGGCGCAGTCCGCGCAGGGTGCGCGCGAGCGGGCGGGCTGCTGAGCAAAGCTCCAGGGCATCCTCGCTCTTGCGAGACCGAACGGCCGCTTCGGGGACCGCGGCGTGCTCTGGATGCGCGGAGCGCCGGAACCTTCCACCGTCGCGCGCGAGGCTCTAGCCTGTTTGTCATGTCGATCGAGACCGCACGCAACATCGGGATCGTCGTGCTGCTGGGGCTCGTGGTCTGGCTCGTGCCCGGCGGCGGCGAGGGTGCGGGCTTCATCAACCAACTGCTCAGCGCGATCTTCATCGTGCTCATCGCGGTCGGCTGCGGCATCCTCTACCGCAACTTCCGCGGGGAGATCTTCTCCCTCGGCGATGCGTGGCGATTCGCGCTGTACGCCGCTGTGGGCATCGCGGTCGTGACCGTCGCCGCGTCGCGCCGGCTGTTCGACGAGGGTGCCCCCGGCGCGTTGCTGTGGTTCGCGCTCATCGGCGGCGCGTCGTACACGCTGTACCTCGTCTGGCAGCGCCACCGCTCGTACAGCTGACCGCGCGCGGCCGTAGCCGCGGCGCCCGCTGGGCGACGTGGCCGGCGGTCGACGCCGTTGCGCGACAGCGCGCGCCACGTGGTTGCCTGCTGCGTTGCGGAAAACGTCGAGCACGTGGACGTTCTTGCACAGCCGCACGCCGGCACGGACGATTGCGTCGCTTCTGTCACACAGCCGCGCGCCTGTTTTCACACCCGCGTGTAGATCCGTCACACGCCGATCGCCAGCCTGCGGTGCATGCCCGTCACCCGCCCATCCGGCACCGAGCAAGGCCAGGCGACGGTCGAGCTCGTCGCGCTGCTGCCGCTCATGGCGGTGCTCGCCGCGTTGCTGTGGCAGGCCGTGGTCGCCGGCCAGGCGGTGTGGCTTGCGGGATCGGCGGCGCGCGCCGCCGCGCGTGCGAGCGCGCTCGGCACCGACGCGTCCGCCGCCGCCCGTCGGGTTCTGCCTGAGCGGCTGGAGCGCGGCCTCGTCGTACGCCGCGTGCGCTCGGGCGCCAAGGGCGTCCAGGTCGCGATCGCGATTCCCGCCATCGTCGGCTCGGGGCGGCTGACGACGGTTCGTGCGCGGGCGCGACTTCAGGACCAGGCACCCTGAGATGCCCTGGGCGCACGCACTGCGACGCGCGGGGCGGCCACGCGAGCGCGGTCAGGCATCGGTCGAGCTTGTCGCGCTCGCCCCGGTGCTGCTCGCCGCGGCGCTTGCGGTTGCCCAGGTGCTCGCGGCGGGTGCCGCGCAGGAGCTCGCCGACCATGCCGCCGAGGCCGGCGCCGTGGCGATTCTGCAGCGGACCGACCCGGCCGTCGCGGCACGCGAGGCCGTGCCCGGGTGGTCCCGCGGTCGCATCGACGTGCGCGTGCTGGACCGGCGGGTGCGCGTGCGCCTGCGTCCGCGGGCCTTCCTGCCGGCGCTGGCGGAGCTGCTCGAGGCGACCGGTGAGGCCGACGCGGGTCCGCGACCATGACGATCGGCCGGCGCATCGCGGAGTACTTCGTCGCGCCTGGCGCCCACCGGGCCGCGGTCGGCGCGTATGACGGTGCGCCGGGCGACAACGCCGGCGGTTCGTCGTGGTCCGTGCCGCGGGGGGCCAGGCGACCTCCGCCCGCCGTCGCCGTCCTCGCGCCACCCGTGGATGCGCCGTCGCTCGCCGCGGCGCTCGGACTGGCACTCGCACGCGTTCATCGTTCGCCGGTTGCGGTGGTTTGCGTCTGGGCCCCTCAGCCCGCCCGCTCCGGCTGGCGTGCTCCGCCGATGCCCGCCGCTGCGCGCATGGCGAGAGCGCTCGCGGGCCGCGGCCACCAGGCCACCGCAGGCGGGCGGCTCGCGATCGTGCGCCTCAGCACGTCCTGCGAAGAGGCAGCGTCGCAGGCGCTGCGAGTGGGCGCCGCGGCCGGCGGCGCCCCCGTGGTGCTCGCCCTCGCCGGGCCGCGGGCCGCCGCCTTCGACGAGCTGCTTGCGCTGCAGGACCTCGTCGTGGTCGCCGTCGCTCCCGCGTCGGACCCCGCACTCGCCCGCTTGGCGGCGGCCGGGCTTGAGCGGGCGCTGACCTGCGCCGTACCGCGAGGCGATCCGGGCCGCGTCCTGGCCGCGGCCGGACTCGTGCTCCTGCCCTCGACGCGCCGGGCGATCGCCGCGCCGGTTGCCGCGCTGTCCCGATGATGGCCCCACCGATCGAGGTCCCACCGATCGCGGGCCCACCGCTGCGCTGCACGTCGGTGCAGCAGCGCACGCCCGCCGGAAGCGGCGAGGGCGGGCAGGCCACGATCCTGCTGCTCGCCGTCGCGCTCGCCGCACTGCTCGGCGCGCTCGTCCTGGGCGCCGTCGCGCAGGGCATCGGGGCGCAGAGCGACGAGCAGCGAGCGGCCGATCTCGCGGCGCTTGCGGGGGCGCGCGCGATGCACGGCGCCTACGGCGGACTCTTCGAGCCGCGCCAGATCGGCGGCCGCCCCAACCGCGCCCATCTCGAGCGCGCCACCTACCTGGAGCGTGGCCGCCGCGCCGCGCTCGCGACCGCCCGCAGGAACGGCGCCCGCGAGGTCGCCGTGGCCTTTCCCGACGCCGACACCTTTGCCCCCGTCCGCGTGCGGGTCGAGGTCCGCGATCCCATCGAGGTGGGGTCGAGCGCTCACGACCGCGTGGACGCGGGCGCCCGCGCCGAAGCCGAGCTCGCCCCGCCGGCCGACGTCGCGCTGTGGTCGGCCGGCCCCGGTGAATACCGGGGGCCGCTCGCGCTTCGCCAGGGCAAGCCGATGCGCCCCGACGTCGCGGCCGCGTTTGACCGCATGCACGCGGCGGCGCGCCGCGACGGCATCTCGCTCGTCGTCGTCAGCGGCTTTCGCTCCAACGCCGAGCAGGCCGTGCTGTTCGCGCGCCACCCCGACCCGAAGTGGGTCGCGCCACCGGGCCGGTCGTTGCACCGCCTCGGCACCGAGCTCGATCTCGGTCCGCCCGGCGCCTATCGATGGCTTGCGGCGAATGCCAAGCGCTTTCACTTCATCCAGCGCTACGCGTGGGAGCCGTGGCACTACGGCTTCACGCTGAACGCCGGCACCTCATCGGTCGGTTTCACGGCGCAGGCCGGTGGCGGCGACGGTGAGACCGCGCGCTCGCTGCCGTCGTTCGTCCCGGCGGCCTACGCCGAGCCGCTGGCGCGCGCGGCGCAGCGGTGGAACATCTCGGCCGGTCTGCTGGCAGCACAGCTCATGGCCGAATCGAACTTCAACCCGTTCGCGCAGTCGTCGGCAGGCGCACAGGGGATCGCGCAGTTCATGCCGGGCACCGCGAAGGCGATGGGGCTGCGCGACCCGTTCGACGCCGCGGCTTCGATCGACGCCCAGGCGCACCTCATGCGCGACCTGCTGCGCCAGTTCGG
>DASZDB010000532.1:0-3899 GCA_035942495.1 Solirubrobacteraceae bacterium | reverse complement strand
GGAGCGCCGCTGGTCGCTGCGCCGCCACTCGATGACCGAGCGCAGACCCTCGCGATAGGGCAGCTCGGCGCGGAAGCCGGTGAGCTGCTCGGACAGCTCGGTGGAACCGACTCGGTGCGTGACGAACATCTGCTCGTCGGCTCGGTACTCCGGCTCGATGTCGGAGCCGGTCTCCTCGAGCAGCACGTCGACGAGCTCCTTGATGCTCGTCTTGATCCCCGTCCCGACGTTGAGGTTGACGTCCGTCGCGTCGCTCGTCATCGCGAGGATGTTCGCGCGCGCGACATCGCCGACGTGCACGAAGTCGTAGGCCTGCGAGCCGTCGCCGAAGATGACGGGCCGCTCGCCGGCGTCGATCTTGTCGAGCACCTTCATGATCACGCTGACGTACGTGCCCTTGTAGTCCATTCGCGGGCCGTAGACGTTCATGTAGCGCAGGCCGACGTAGTCGAGGCCGTGCTGCTCGTAGTACGCGCGGAAGAACTGCTCGCCGGCGATCTTCGTCGCGCCGTACATCGTGCGGTTGTTGAACGGATGGTCCTCGGTCATCGGGGTGAAGACGGCGTCGCCGTAGACCGACGCCGACGAGGAGTACACGACCTTCTTGACACCGGCGCGATGCGCGGCGTCCATGACGTTGAACGTGCCGACGCAGTTGACCTCGATCGCGGAGCGCGGCTCGTGCACGCACTCGTAGAGCCACAGCGCGGCGAGCAGCCAGACACAGTCCGTTCCGGCCATCAGCTCGTCGAGCAGGGCCACGTCGGTGATCGAGCCCTCGACGAGCGTCACGCGGTCGTCCTCGAGCGCGGCGTCGAGGTTGAAGCGGGCGCCACGGGCGAAGTTGTCGAGCACGACGATCTCGCGCACCGGCTCGGCCAGCAGCTGATCGACGATGTGAGAGCCGATGAAGCCGGCGCCGCCGATGACGAGAACGCGTGAGTCTGTGAGATCGGGCATGGGGCCGCCAAAGTAGCAGCCGCCACGAAATCGGCCGATCGATATGGTGGCGCCGCACGTGCCCCGGAGCGCCCTCATCACAGGCATCACCGGCCAGGACGGGTCGTACCTCGCCGAGCTGCTCCTCGACCACGGCTACGAGGTCCACGGGATGGTCCGGCGCGCCTCCACGGAGAAGTTCGAGCGCATCGAGCACCTGCGGGAGCGCATCACGCTGCACCAGGGCGACCTCCTCGACCAGCGGTCGCTCGTCGACACGCTGCGCGCCGCCAAGCCCGACGAGGTCTACAACCTCGCCGCGATGAGCTTCGTGGCGGTCTCGTGGGTGCAGCCCACGCTGACCGCGGAGTTCACCGGGGTCGGCGTGACCCGGATGCTCGAGGCGGTCCGCGAGGCCTGCCCCGAGGCCCGCTTCTACCAGGCGTCGAGCTCGGAGATGTTCGGCAAGGTGCTGGAGGTCCCGCAGACCGAGTCGACCGCCTTCTACCCGCGGTCGCCGTACGGCGTCGCGAAGGTCTACGGACACTTCATCACCGTCAACTACCGCGAGTCCTATGACCTCTTCGCCTGCTCGGGGATCCTGTTCAACCACGAGAGCCCCCGCCGCGGCCTGGAGTTCGTGACGCGCAAGATCACCTGGCACGCCGCCGCGATCAAGCACGGGCTGCGCGACGAGCTGCGGCTGGGCAACCTCGATGCCGAGCGCGACTGGGGCTACGCCAAGGACTACGTCGAGGCGATGCACCTCATGCTGCGGCAGGACGTGCCCGAGGACTTCGTCATCGCCACGAACAGAACGAACACGGTGCGCGACTGCGTGCAGATCGCCTTCGACGAGGCCGGCGTGCCGGACTGGGAGCGTTACGTGCAGCTCGACCCGGCGTTTCTGCGCCCGGCCGAGGTCGACCAGCTGATCGGCGATCCGGCCAAGGCCAAGGAGCGCCTGGGCTGGGAGCCGCAGACGAACT
The DNA here is from genome assembly GCA_035942495.1 of Solirubrobacteraceae bacterium. Taxonomy (GTDB): domain Bacteria; phylum Actinomycetota; class Thermoleophilia; order Solirubrobacterales; family Solirubrobacteraceae; genus CADCVQ01. The sequence goes on along the minus strand of DASZDB010000532.1, from coordinate 1,971 downwards.
TCGAGGAGCTCATCCGGCTGATGACGCGATCAGACCTCAAGCTGCTGGCGCCGTAGCCGTCGCGCGCTTGACGGGGACCTGCCGCCGCGACCGCTCGAGCTCCTCCTGCAGTTGCTCTAGCACCCGCACGACGCGCAGGCCGCTCTCGCCGTCGGAGTCCGGTGTGCGCCCCGCGCGCACGCAGTCGACGAAGTGCGCCACCTCGAGGCGCAGCGGCTCGGCGTTGGAGATCCGCGGGCTGTAGATGTCGCCTGCCCGCGTGATGTATTCGCCGTAGGAGTCGGCCTTCTGATCGAAGCCCTTGTCGTAGACGGTGACCTTGCGCTCGAGGTCCATGTCGTCGAACGTCGCCATCCGCTGTGATCCCACGACGGTGAAGCGGCGTTCCTTGTGCGGGTCCAGCCACGACAGGTGCAGGTGCGCGGCCAGGCCGCTCGGGAACCGCAGGAACGCGAACACGACGTCCTCGACGCCCGGTCGCATGTAGGACTCTCCGCGGGCGCTGACGTCGATCGGATCCTCGTCGGCGAGGTGCAGGATCACGGAGATGTCGTGCGCCCCCAGGCTCCAGAGCGCGTTCTCGTCGGCGCGCAACTGCCCGAGGTTCAGCCGGTTGGAGTAGATGTAGTGGATGTCGCCGAGTTCGCCCGAATCGGCGATCTCCTTGATCTTGCGGACGCCGGGGTGGTACTGCAGCAGATGGCCGACCATGAGCACCCGCCCGGCGGCGGCGGCCGCGGCGACCGCGCGCTCGGCATCGGCGGTCGACTGAGCGAGCGGCTTCTCCACGAAGCAGTGCTTGCCGGCCTCCAGCACGCGGACGGCGAGGTCGGCATGTGTCGGCACCGGCGTCGCGACGACGACCGCATCGAGCTCGTCATCCGCGAGCAGGTCATCCAGATCGGCGGTGAAGCGCGCGTTTCGGTGCACGGCCGCGAGCCGCTCGCGCACCGGCTCGCGCTCGTCGCAGCACCACACCAGCTCCGCTCCCTCGAGCCCGTCGACGTTGCGCGCGAGGTTCGGGCCCCAATAGCCCAGGCCGACCACGCCGACGCGAACGACCGCGTCGGTCACAGCAGGACGGCCTTGCCGCGCGCGCTGGCGCGCGTCACGCCGCGAAGGTCCAGCGTCAGCGGCACCTGCGCGACCACGGCGTCGTGGTCGACTCCCGGATGCGCGGTCACGATCAACGCCAGGTCGGCGTCGGCGGTCACCTCGTCCAGCGGCCGGCTCGACAGGCCCAGTTCGGGCAGGTCCTCGACGAACGGATCGTGGTAGTGCACGTCGGCGCCGAGCGCCGCCAGCAGCGTGACGATCTTCAGCCCGGGCGACTCGCGCACGTCGCCGACGCCGGCCTTGTAGGAGACGCCGAGTATCGCGATCTTCGAGCCGCGAACCGGCTTGCTCGCGGCGTTGAGCAGGCGCTCGACCTTCGACACGCAGTGATAGGGCATCTGCTGGTTGATCTTGCCGGCGAGCTCGATGAACTCCGTCGCCATGTCGAACTCCCGTGCTCGCCACGAAAGGTAGAACGGGTCGACGGGCAGACAGTGGCCGCCCATCCCGGGGCCGGGGTCGAAGCGCATGAAGCCGTAGGGCTTGGTCGAGGCGGCGTCGACGACCTCCCACACGTCGATCCCCATCCGGTCGCAGAGCATCGCCAGCTCGTTGACGAGCGCGATGTTCACCGACCGGAAGATGTTCTCCAGCAGCTTCGTCAGCTCGGCGGCCTCCGGCGTGGAGACCCGCACGATGGTGTCGCAGATCTCGCCGTAGAGCGCGGCGGCGCGCTCGAGGCAGGACTCGGTAAGGCCGCCGACGACCTTCGGAGTCGTGCGCATCGTGAAGTCCGTACGCCCGGGGTCGACACGTTCGGGCGAGAAGGCGAGGCTGAAGTCGATCCCGGCGACGAGCCCCGACTCGGCGAGGATCGGCGCGAGGCGGTCGCGCGTCGTGCCGGGGTACGTCGTG
>DASZDB010000531.1:0-7357 GCA_035942495.1 Solirubrobacteraceae bacterium | reverse complement strand
GGTCCTTGGCGGTCACGCCGTAGCCGAGCCCTCCCTCGTAGAGGATCCGCATCGAGCGCGGCCTTCGCTGCTGGAGGGTCTGGGTGGCGAGCACGTGTTCGACCTCGCTCGTCCCGATGCCGAAGGCAAGCGCCCCGAAGGCGCCATGGGTGGACGTGTGGGAGTCGCCGCAGACGATCGTCATTCCCGGCTGCGTGACCCCCAGCTCCGGGCCGATCACGTGGACGATCCCCTGGCGCTCGGAGCCGATCGAGTAGACCGGCACGCCGAACTCCTCTCAGTTGCGCTCGAGCGTCTCGACCTGCACGCGCGAGAGCTGCTCGCGGATGCGCGCGGCGGTCGGGGTGCCGTCGGTCGGGACGTTGTGGTCGGCCGTGGCGAGCGTGCGGTCCGGGCGGCGGACCGTGCGGCCGGCGAGCCGCAGCCCGTCGAACGCCTGCGGGCTCGTGACCTCGTGGACGAGGTGCAGGTCGATCCACAGCAGGCCCGGCGCGACCTCGTGGGCGGCCCAGATCTTGTCGAACAGCGTGGTCGGTGCGGGTGTTCCAGGCATGCGGATGTCAGCTCTTGCGTAGGCCAGCGGAGACGACCGCGAGCAGGATCGCCTCGTCGTCGGCGGGGTTCTCGAAGTGGTGGGGCAGGTCGGCGTCGAACGTCACGCAGTCGCCCTCGGCGAGCTCGTGGCGCTCGCCGTCGATGCGCAGCACGACGCGGCCGGACTGCACGAGCGCGGTCTCGCGGCTGCCGGGCTCGTGCATCGGCGGGTCGCCCGGTCCGCCGGTGCTGGCGTGCGCGGCGAGCACGTGGCGCGAGAGCTCGGCACGCTGCCCGGGCAGCGGCGGGGTGAGGATCTCGGCGCTGTGGCCCGAGGCGGCGTCGCTGTTGCCCGGGCGGCGATCGCCGGCGCGGACGATCGCCACCTGGCCGGCCTCGTCGAGGCGCAGCAGCTGCGAGAGCCGCAGGTCCAGCCCCTGGGCGATCCGTTCTGCCACCGCGAGCGTCGGGCTCGTCTCGCCGCGCTCGACCTGGCTGAGCATCGGCGCGCTGACGCCGCTGCGCTGCGCGAGGTCGCGCAGGCTGAGCTCCATCGCGTCGCGCAACGCGCGGGTGCGCTGGCCGCCGGGGTTGGGATGCTGCATCGCGGTTGCCATACGTTTGTACGCTATCACGTACAGCACGGCGTCGCGAAGGTGGCCGGGTATCAAGCGAAGGTACTCTCAACACTCGTGGCCGACAGCCCATTCCTGCGCCCGGACGTGCTCGTGCTCGCCAGCGGCGGCACCCTCGGCGAAGCCTGGATGAGCGGGATGCTGGCCGGCATCGAGGACGCCACCGGCCACGATTTTCGCAGCACCGAGGCGCTCGTCGGGACGTCGGCCGGAGCGCTCATCGCGGCCGCGCTCGTGGCGGGCGAGCGGCCGCGCCGGCCGCGGCCGCCTGACGGGCAGCGCGAGCTGACATCCGGGCAGCCGAGTGGCCACGTCGCGTCGGAGAGCTCCAATCGCCTCGCCGCGCAGTGGCTGCCGATGCCGCGCACGGTGCTGCAGAGCGTCGCCCGCGAGGCGGTGCGACTGGCGGGCGCGGCGGCAACCCCGCTGGCGCCGATGGCGCTCGCCGCGGGCGCCAACGGCAGCACCGCTCTGCGGGCCGCGCTGCTGGGCCGCGCGCCCGGCAGCGACACGTCGCTCACGGCGATCCGCGAGCGCGTCGACCGCGCCGGCGCGCGGTTCGACGGGCGGCTGCGCATCGTGGCCGTCGATCGCGCGAACGGCCGGCGCGTCGTGTTCGGCGCACCCGGCGCACCGGCGGCCAGCGTCGCGGAGGCGGTGCAGGCGTCCTGCTCGGTTCCCTGGATCTTCGCGCCCGTGCAGATCCAGGGCCGCGAGTACGTCGACGGCGGCGTCTGGAGCAACACGAACCTCGACACCGCCCCGGCGGGCCGCGCGACACAGGTGCTCTGCCTCAACCCGATCGCCAGCCTCGACATCGCGATGGCGTCACCCTTCGGGATGCTGCGCGCGATTGCCGGCAGCACCGCCGCGCTCGAGACGCTCGCGCTGCGCAGCCGCGGCGCTAAGGTGCGGATGCTCGGCCCGGCTCACGACATCGCCCGCGTCATGGCGCCCAACCTCATGGACGTGCGTCGCCGCGAGGAGGTCCTCGCCGGCGCCTACGCGCAGGGCCTGGAGATCGGCGGCGCCAAGACCGCCGCCGGTTCTGCGGCAGATGGGGTAAGCGGGTGATCATGGTCACGCGGCGCCCTCGACGGTTGCGATGAACGTGAACGCGCCCGCAGACAGCCGCCCGAAGACGATGATCGCCGTGCGCTACGTGCTGCCCGGCGTGATCCTGCTCGCGGGCGTCGTCGCGCTGCTCGTGAGCGACACGCTCACCGGCCTCGAGGGGCTGGCGATGGGGATCGGCGTCGCGGCGTCGGTCCTGCTGCTCAACGTGCTCTACCGCGTCGGCGTCGAGGGCGACCGCGAGCGCGACGTCGAGGAGGCCGCCCGCGTCTACTTCGACAAGCACGGGCGCTGGCCGGACGAGGACGACTGACCGGACGCGCTGGCGACGTCCGCCGTCGCGAGCAGAATCGAGACGAAGATCCAGCCGCGCATGCGAGCGGTCTGCGCCCGCGCGGGGCGCAGGGCGGCGGATGTTGTCCGCCGGGCGACACGACGACGGTCAGCCGCCTGACGGGGAGCCGCTCGCGGCGCGCAGACGGGGCAAGCCAGATGTTCGCTGACCCGCCTGGTCTGCAAGGCAGGACTCGTCCGAGGCAAAGGAGGGGCCGATGGCGGTCGCACCGACCCCTGCGGAGATCTATGGGCGCGCCGAGCAGGAGGGACGGCGCCGCCTGTCGATGCCCTTCGGCGAGCAGGTTGCCACCGGGTTCATCGCCGGTGTCACGATCGTCTTCGGCATCGTGGCCCTCGGCGTCGCCGAGTCGCTCGTCGCACCCCGATTCGGAGGCGGCGCCGGCGCCATCGCGGGAGCGCTCGCCTTCGGGATCGGCGTCGTGTTCCTCGTCGTCGGCCGGACCGAACTGTTCACCGAGAACTTCTTCGGCCCGGTCGCCGCCGCCATGGGTGCGCGGGGCCGCGAGCCCTGGGCGCGACTCCTGCAGCTCTGGGCGACCGTCCTCGTGCTGAACCTCGTCGGCGGCGCCGTCCTCGTGGGGCTGCTCACGGTCGACGGCGCGCTGCCGTCAGGGTCGCCGGAGATGCTCGTCGGTGTCGCCGAGGACATCGTCGCAAAGGGCTGGCCGGCCACCCTCTCGCGCGCGGTGCTCGCGGGTGCGCTCATCACGTTGCTGTCGTACATGCTCGCGGCGGCCGACAGCGCGGCGTCGCGGATCCTCGTCGCGTACATGGCCGGCGTGTTCCTGGCGCTCGGGCCGTTCGACCACGTCGTCGTGTCGGCGCTCCACGTGCTCTTCGGCGTCTGGCTCTCCGATGCCGTCGGGTACGGCGAGCTGCTCGCGAACATCGCACTGGCGACAGTCGGCAACCTCGTCGGCGGCCTGCTGCTCATCACGCTTACGCACAGCGCTCAGGTCAAGGCCGGTTGAGGGCCCTTCCGCGGCGAGGCATCTCGCGGTGCGGCGGTGTGTCGCGGCCCGCGATCAGCCGGTCGTTGCGCCGATCTGATCGAGCGCATCGCGGAAGCGCTCGCGGGTCCGCTCGTCGAGCTGGTCGCTCGCGGCGTCCACCGTCGAGCGGACCTCGTCGCGCAACGCATCGATCCGCTCGTCGATCTCGTCCCGGCGCTGCGGCGCCTCGGAAGTGACGAGCCTCGACACTTCCGTCACCGTGCGGCCGATCTCCTCGTTCAGCGACGCGATCCGCGAGCGCGCGCGATCGGCGGCGGGCAGCTCCTGCGCTCGGGCGCGCAGATCGGCGGCGCGCTCACGGGCGAGCTCGAGCCGCGCCATTGCCTCCTCGTCGTCGATCCGCCCCTGCGCGACGTCCTCCGCGGCTTCGCTGACGTCGGCGGCGAGATCCTGCGTCTCGCCGAGCACGGCACGCCCCTGCGCCGACAGCTCTTCAGCGCCGGCCGCCGTGGTCTCGCCGGCGCCGGTGGTCGCGGCGTCGGCCTCGGTGGTCGTCGTGGCGGGTCCGGCCGCGGGCGTGGTCGCCGTCGCCGCCCGCTCGTCGTCTGCGTTGTCCGAACCGCAGCCGGCGGCGCCCAGCAGCGCGGCCGCGGCGATGAAGGTGAGGATGCGATGTCTCATGGCTGTCCGGTTCCCCCGCGACCGCGACGCGATCGTCGGCCCGTCCGCGCGATGACATCCGCGCTGCCGGCCCGCGGCGTTCTCCGGCCGGCGGTCGGTCCGTCATCCGGCTGACGAAGCCGATGTCGCGCGCCGTCGCCGCGGGTAGCTTCGCCGCCTCGACCGTGACCCGAGGAGCAGCGATGCCAGCCAGCCGAAGCCGACGGCCGACGCGACCCATCGCGGGGTGGACCGAGGCCGCCGGTCCATGAGCTGGCCGCGCGGCGACAGATGGATCGGCGTCGTCGACCTGTTCGTCGTCCTGTGGGTCGCCGTCTGGTTGCTGCTGGGCCTGCGCGTCCACGACGAGGTCGAAGGCCTCACGGAGCTCAGCACGACGATCTCGCGCGCGGGCGGCGCGGTCGAGCAGACCGGCCGCGCCCTCGGCGCGCTCGACATCCCGTTCGTCGGCGACCGGATCGACCGGGCGGCGGCGGAGGCGACCGGCGTCGGGCGCGAGACGCGGATCAGCGGTCGCACCGCGCGCGACAGCATCGCCGATCTGAGCACGCTGCTCGGCCTGTCGGTGGCGCTGATCCCGTCGAGCGCGATCCTGCTCGTCTATCTCCCCGTCCGGGTCGCACGCGTCCGCGAGCGCCGCGCGCTGCGCCGGCTGCTCGCGCGCTTCGGCGACGATCCGGCGCTCGAGCGGCTGCTGGCGCATCGCGCGCTGCAGACGATGAGCTACCGCCAGCTTCAGCGATCGGTCGGCGAGCGACCGTGGGTGGACCTCGCCGAAGGACGGTATGCGGCGCTCGCCGCAGCGGAGCGCCGCCGGCTGGACCTCGAGCAAGACGGTCGCTGACGCGCCGTGGCCGATCGCTTCGCTCGCCTCGTCGTCGCCGCGCGGGTGCCGATCGTCGTGGCGTGGATCGTCGCGGCGGCCGCTCTGACCCTCCTGCTTCCATCGATCCACGAGGCGCAGGTCGGCGCGCTCGGCGACCTCGTGCCGGCGGGAGCGGACGCGATCGAGACCGAGGAGCGGGCCGCGAGCCTGTTCCTGTTTCCCTTCCTGAGCCGGACGATCGTCGTCGCCCGCGATCCCGACGGGCTGACGCTCGGTGACCAGGCGCGCGTCGCGGTCGAGGTGGCGCAGCTCGATCGCGGCGAGCTTCCCGCGCTGCGCCAGACGCGCGGCTACGTCCTGTCCAACGGCGTCGGGGACGTGCCGCTCGTGCGAGAGCGGTCGACGACGCTGCTGACGCCGCTGCTGTTCGCGCCGGGCGTTGGCCGCAACGGGCGCAACGGCGCGGCGGTGCGCTTCGCCGAGCAGTACGTCCGTCCGTCCGTCGGCGACGAGGCATACGTCGGCGTCACCGGAGCCATTCCGGCACGCGCGGCGCAGGCGGAGGTCATCGACGAGCATCTGCCGCTGTTCGAGGTGGCGACGCTGCTGTTCGTCCTGGGCGCGGTGGGGCTGTACTTCCGGGCGCTGCTCGCCCCGCTCGTCAACCTCGCCGCGGTGGCGATCGCCTACCTCGTCTGCGTGCGGCTCGTCGCCACGATCGGAGCCGCGCTCGGCGTGTCGGTGCCCAGCGAGGTCGAGCCGGTCATCGTCGCGCTGCTGTTCGGGGTCGTCACGGACTACTCGCTGTTCTTCCTCTCGCGGTTTCGCCGGCGCCTCGACAGCGGGGAAGAGCCCGATGCCGCGGCCCGCGCCACGACGGCGGAGCTGACGCCGATCATCCTGACCTGCGGACTCGCGGTGGCGGCGGCGTGCAGTGCGCTCGTCGTCGCCCGGCTCGGGTTCCTGCAGGCGTTCGGGCCGGGGCTCGCGCTGGCCGTCCTGATCGGCATGGCGGTGACGATGACGTTCGTCCCCGCCGCGCTCGCCCTGCTTGGCCGTCGGCTGTTCTGGCCGCACCGGCCGGCGGCCGGCGCCGCCGATCCCGAGGCGGCGGACGGGATCATGGCCCGCATCATCGGCGCGGCGGTGCGCCGGCCGCGGACGGCGATCGTCGCCACGCTGCTCGTGCTCGCGGCGATGGCGGCGCCGATCGCGACGATCAACCTCGGCAATCCGTTGATCCGAGGCCTGCCGAGCGACAGCGAGCCCCGGCGTGCGTACGCCCAGGCGTCGGCGGGCCTCGTGCCGGGCGTCCTGTCGCCGACGGTCCTGGTCGTCGAGGGGCCCGGCGTCACGCAGCGCCGCGACGCGCTTTCGCGCCTGCAGGACCTGCTCGCCGGCCAACCCGGTGTCGCCGAGGTTCTCGGACCCGCGTTCAATCCCACCGACCGCGAGCTGGGGGCCGTGCTGGCCCGCAACGGCAACGCCGCCCGCTACGTCATCGCCTTCACGAGCGACCCGCTCGGCAGCGTTTCGATCGAGCGGCTCGCGGCGTTGCGCGAGCGCATCGACGGCTTGCTCGCACGGGCGGGGCTGGCGCAGGCGCGCGCGAGCTTCGCCGGCGATACGGCCCTCTCTCAGGAGACGATCGAGAACACCGTGGCCGACCTGTGGCGCGTCGTGCCGGCGGTGCTGCTCGCGGTCCTGCTCGTGCTCGTCGTGTTCCTGCGGGGCCTGGTGGCGCCGCTGTACCTCGTTGCTCTCGCGGCGCTCGCCCCGGTCGCGGCGATCGGCCTCGGCGTCGGGCTGTTCGAGCTGCTCCTGGAACAGGAGATGGCGTACTACGTCCCGGTCGCGGCGGGGGTCCTGCTCGTCGCGCTGGGCTCGGACTACAACATCCTGCTCGTCGGGCGCGTCTGGCACGAGGCTCGGCTGCGCCCGCTGCGGGAGGCGACGATCGTCGCGGGGGCCGGCGCGGCACGCGCGATCTCCGCCGCCGGGATCGTCCTCGCGGTCTCGTTCGCGGCGCTCGCGCTCGTGCCGCTGCTGGCGTTCGCCCAGCTGGCGTTCGTGATGGCCACCGGCCTGCTCATCGACGCGTTCCTCGTGCGCACGGTGCTCGTGCCCGCCGCGATCTCCGTCGCCGGCTATCGCAGCGAGTGGCCGGGACGGCGGTTGCGGCGCCAGAGCGCACGCGCTCGGCGCACGGTCGCGCCGGACCCGATGCCGGCCGCGCCGCAACCGGCGGTGGCTCGATCCATCCCGCCGGGCGCGCCCGGCCCGCCGCGGCCGCGGGG
>DASZDB010000530.1:0-7137 GCA_035942495.1 Solirubrobacteraceae bacterium | reverse complement strand
CCGGCGGCATGGACACGATCAAGGTCGGCGACCGGACGATGAACTCGCGCGCCTACTGCTCGTCGTGGAACTTCAAGGGATCAAGCCAGCAGAAGAAGGTCGGCACGCTCTCCGGCGGCGAGCGCAACCGCCTGCACCTGGACAAGCTGCTGCGCGCCGGCGGCAACGTCCTGCTGCTCGACGAGCCGACCAACGACCTCGACGTCGACACGCTGCGCGCGCTGGAAGAGGCGCTGCTGGCGTTCGCGGGCTGCGCCGTGGTCATCTCGCACGATCGCTGGTTCCTCGACCGCGTCGCGACGCACGTGCTCGCCTTCGAGGGCGACTCGCAGGTGCGCTGGTTCGAGGGCAACTTCGAGGCCTACGAGGAGCATCGGCGCGAGCTGCTCGGTGACGAGGCCGACCGCCCGCACCGGATCACGTACAAGCGCCTGACGCGTACGTAGCGCGCGCGGCGGGCACAGGCACCACGCGAATGGCCGACGTCGTCATCACCGACTACACCGATCCCGGCTGCCCCTGGGCGTACTCCGCGGAGCCGTTTCGCCGGCGGATCACGTGGCTCTACGGCGACTCGATCGAGTGGCGCCGGCGCATGGTCGTGCTCGCCGAGGACCCGCAGGAGTACCTCGACAAGGGCGTCACACCGCAGATGCTGTCGAAGGGCTTCGCGAAGATCGCCCGCGACCACGGCATGCCGATCGACACGTCGCTTCGGCCCCGGATGGCGGCCACGGCGCCGGCCTGCCGGGCCGTCGTCGCCGCGCGCCTGCACGCGCCGGAGGCCGAGGCGGCCCTGCTGCGGGCCTTTCGCCTGCGCGCGATGCGCGGGGAGCTGCTCGACGAGGCCTCCACCGTGCACGGCGCCGCCGGGGACGCCGGCCTCGATGCCGCCGACGTCGATCGGTGGAGCGCGGGCGAGGACGTCGATGCCGCGATGCGCGCCGACATGGCCCACGCGCGCGAGCCGAGCTGCGCCGCCCGCGTGCTCGACGAGCGCCTCGCCAACTGGTCGGGCGGCCGGCGCTACACGTGCCCGTCCTACGAGATCCGGCGCCAGCGCGACGGCGTGCAGATCGCCGTCCCCGGCTTTCAGCCCTTCGCGGCGTACGACGTCGTGCTCGCCAACCTCGTGCCGGGCCTCGATCGCCGCGACCCGCCGAGCTCCGTGCTCGAGGTGCTCGAGTGGGCGGGCGAGCCGCTCGCCTCGCGCGAGGTCGCGGTGGTCATGGACATCGACCATGCCGCGGCGCGCGAGGAGCTCGGGCGCGTCGCCGACGAGGAGCACGTCGGCGCGGACGGCCTCTGGTCGATCGCCGCGTAGCGCCTACGGCTCGACGGCGAGCTCGGCGATCTGCGTGTGCGAGCTGTGCAGCTCGATCTCGAAGATCCCTTCCGCATCGGCTTCGAAGGAGAAGCGCGCGGGGCTGCCGGCCTTGACGTCGCGCGTGATGTCGTAGCCGTGCAGATGCACCTCGTCGGACGTGTCGGCCGAGACCTCGAAGCGCGCGCGCTCGCCCTTGCGCACCGTGATCTTCTGGATCTCGCCGACGGGCTTGCCGCCGCGCGCGCGGACGCGCTCGAACGCGGGCGCGGGTGGCCGGGCCGGCTGGTGGTCGGCTCCGGGCGGCGGCGTCGTGCCGTTGGTCGGCGCGGTCGTGGTCGCCGGCGTCGCGGTGGTCGGGGTTTCGGCGGTGTTCGAGTCATCGTCGGCCTCCGGCGACAGCAGCACGAACGCGAGCGCCAGCACGGCCACCGTCGCCAACAACACCGCGATCCGCGCAACCTTGCTCACGTCGTCAGCCTAGTCCGCGACGAGATCCAGCGGTCCAGGACCGCGCCGAGCTCATCCGCATCGCGGGCGACGGCATCGGCCGCGGACAGCTCGGCGGGCTCGAACGGCCCGGTCGCGATCGCCGCGACGCGGACGCCGTCGGCGCGGGCGCAGGCGATGTCGCGCGGGGTGTCGCCGATGACCGCGGTGCGCGCCTTCGGCCAAGGGTGGCCGTCGGCCCCGCCCGCGCGGCGCCGCGCGATCGCCGGCAGCATCGATCGGTCCTCGTGGTCGGAGCCGAAGCCGCCCTGGCCGGTGGCGAAGAACCGGCCGATCCCGGCGCGGCGCAGCTTCAGGCGCGCGATCGGCTCGAAGTTCCCGGTCACGAGCGCGAGCAGCGTGTCGTCGCGCGCGGCAAGCCGTTCGAGCAGCTCCGGCATCCCCGGCGCGACACACGCCGAGAGGTCGTCCGGGCACAGCTTCCCGTAGGCCGCACACGCCGCGACGCGCACGTCGTCGGCGCGCGCGTCGATCTGCTCGGCCCCGATCCCGGCGTGGACGAGCAGGGTGCGCGAGATGTCGGCGTCCGTCCGGCCGGCGACCTCCATCCCGCGCCGCTCGGGCTTCGTGACGCCGTGCACGACGCGCAGCGCCTCGTAGATCGCGTCGCGGTGCGCGTCGGCTGCGCCGATCAGCAGCGTCCCGTCGATGTCGAAGAGCAGCAGCACGCTGGCGAGCCCGGGCGGCGCGCGATCTACCCGCGCGCGAACGAGGTCTCGGCGGTGAGCGCCTGCGCGAAGGCCGCGATCAGCCGCGCGCACGCGTGGACGTCGTCGAGCTGGACCATCTCGACGGACGAGTGCATGTAGCGCAGCGCGACCGAGACGCCGCCGGTCGGGATGCCCGCGCGCTGCAGGTGGATCGCGTCGGCGTCGGTTCCCGTCGACCGGGACGAGGCCTGGACGGTGAACGGGATCTCCTCGCGCTCGGCCGCCGCATGCAGCAGCTCGTAGATGACGGGGTTGAGGATCGAGCCACGTTCGATCACCGGGCCCGCGCCGAACTCGTGCTTGCCGATCTCGTTGACCTCGACGCCGGGGGAGCCGGTCTCGTGCGTGACGTCGACGACGATGGCGAGGTCGGGCTCGAGTCGATAGGACGCCGTTCGCGCGCCGGCGAAGGTGATCTCCTCCTGCACGACGCCGACCGCTGCCACGTCACCCGGCGCGCCACCGGCCTCGGCGACCAGCCGGGCCGTCTCGAGCGCGATGAACGCACCCAGCCGGTTGTCCATCGAGCGCGAGATGACGCGGTCGTTGCGCAGCTCCAGCGGCTCGCCGGCGATGACCGCGACGTCGCCGATGCGCACGAGCTCACGCGCCTCGTCGCCGTTCTTCGCGCCGATGTCGATGTGCAGGTCGCGCAGCTTGGGGACCTTCTCGCGCTCCTCCTCCTTGAGCAGGTGAATCGCCTTGCGCCCGGCGACGCCCGCGACCGGGCCGTTGCGCGTGATGAGCTCGACGCGCTGACCGACGAGGATCTGCGGGTCCCAGCCCCCGACGCCCATGAAGCGCAGGAAGCCGTTGTCGTCGATGTGCGTGACGATCAGGCCGATCTCGTCGATGTGACCGACGACCGCGAGGAAGGGCGCGCCGGGCGTAGTGCCCTTGACGCGCGCGACGGCTGAGCCCATGACGTCGACCTCGACGTCGTCGGTGAACGAGCGGCCGGCCTCGGCGAACACGGCGGCGGGGGCGGTCTCGTAGCCCGAGGGTCCGGCGGCGGTGAGCAGCTTGCGAAGGACGTCGGGTAGCGGCATGACGAGCAGGCTACCCGCGCCGGCGCGGAGCGTTGGACGTCCCCCGCTCACCCCGACCGCGGCCGGTCGGGTACCGTGGTCGGCGGTGTGCCGGGAAGGCTGGTCGGCGACATTCCGACCCCTGCCCGAATCGAGGTCAACCCGATGCCCACCGCTCCTATCAGCCCACCGCGCCCGGGGAACGGCGGTGGCCGCCTCGCACACGCCGTGACGGCTGCTGAGGGGCAGACGTGACCCTCGCCGTCGTCATCTTCGCCGCCGCGCTCCTGGTCATCGCGACCGAGCGCGTCGACCGCACGAAGGTCGCGCTCGTCGGCGCGATGCTCGTCGTGCTCTCGCAGACGATCGACCAGGAGCACGCCATCGAGGCGGTCGACTGGGAGACGATCGGCCTGCTCGCCGGGATGATGCTCATCGTCAAGGTCACCGAGCCGACGGGGATCTACACGTTCCTGGCGATCCGCGCCGGGCAGCTGGCGCGCGGCCGGCCGTTCGCGGTGGTCATGTCGCTGGCGCTGTCGACGGCGCTGTTGTCGGCGTTTCTCGACAACCTCACGACGGTCCTGCTGATGGTGCCGATCACCTTCCTGCTCGCCGACGCGCTGGACATCGACCCGATCCCGCTCGTGCTCATCGAGATCGTCGCGTCGAACATCGGCGGCACGGCGACCCTGATCGGCGACCCGCCGAACATCCTCATCGCGGGCGCCACCGGGCTGTCGTTCAGCGAGTTCGTCGTCAACCTCGCGCCGATCTCCGCGGTCGCGTTCCTCGTCGTGACCGGGATGCTCTATCTCGTCTTCCGCAAGCGATTGCAGATCGCGCCCGAGGCGCGCGAGCGCGTGATGGAGCTCGACGCCAGCCGCTCGATCGAGGACATGGCCGAGCTCAAGCGCACGCTGCCGGTGCTGGTCGTCACGATCCTCGCGTTCTTCGTGCACGGCGCGATCGGCGTGGAGCCGGCGACCGTCGCCCTCACCGGCGCGACGGTCATGCTGCTGCTGACACGGCAGACCGTCGAGGAGGCGCTGCGCGGCATCGAGTGGCCGACGCTGTTCTTCTTCGTCGGGCTGTTCGTGATGGTCGGCGCGCTGGAGGAGAACGGTGCGATCAAGGAGGTCGCCGACGCGATCGGCGACGTCACCAACGGCGACCGGACCGCGGAGCTGATGGGGATCATGTGGGTCTCGGCGATCGGCTCGGGGGTGATCGACAACATCCCGTTCACCGCGACGATGATCCCCGTCGTCGAGCAGCTGCAGGGCGGCGCCGGCAGCGACGACGCGTACTGGTGGGCGCTGTCGCTGGGCGCCTGCTTCGGTGGCAACTTCACGCTGATCGCGGCCGCGGCCAACGTCGCCGCGGCGGGGATGGCCGACCGCGCGGGCCGCCCGATCGGGTTTCTGACGTTCCTCAGGGTGGGCGTCCCGGCGACGCTCGTCTCGATGCTGCTGGCGACCGGGTATGTCGCGCTGCGGTATCTCTAGAGGAGGAGGAGCATGAGCCCACAGAGGATCGCCAGCGCCGTTCGCCGCGAAGTTCCGCCTCTGCGCGCGGACGCGCGTCTGCGTGACGCCGTCCGCCAGCTCGCCGAGCTCGACGTGCCGGCGCTGCCGGTCGTCGACGACGGGGGCAAGCTGCTGGGGATCTTCGGCGAGCGCGAGTTCATCGGCGCGCTCTTTCCCGGTTACCTCACGACGCTCGGCTACGCGGGGTTCGTGCCGCGCTCGCTCGACGCCGCGCTCGACAAACGCGCGACGTGCTTCAGCGAACCGGTCAGCAAATACATGAACACCGATCACATCGATGTCGGCGAGGACTTCTCCGACACGCAGCTCGCCGAGATCTTCCTGCACCACCGCGTGCTCATCATCCCGATCGTCGACGGGGAACAGGTGACGGGGATCGTGACGCGCGAGGGTTTCAGCCGCGCGCTCGCCGAGCGCCTGCGCGAGCCCGAGCGATAGGCGGCGGCATGGGTGCGCAGGACAGCATCGAGGTCGAGTTTCCCGGCCGGCCGCACGGGCCGGTCCGCAACATCCTCGTGCGCCTCGGGATCGCCCTGGGGCTCATCCTGTTCGTCGCGCTGCTGACCTACGCGGGGCGCGACGGCTACGTCGACCCCGAGGACGACAGCGTCGGCCTGCTGGACTCGTTCTACTACGCGACGGTCAGCATCACCACGACGGGGTATGGCGACGTGCGGCCGGCCAGCGACGGCGCCCGGCTGGTCACGACGATCCTCGTGACGCCGGCGCGGGTGCTGTTCCTCATCCTGCTCGTCGGCACGACACTTGAGATCCTTGCTCAGCGCAGTCGCGACGCCTACCGCCGCTCACGCTGGAAGAAGACCTTGAACGACCACATCATCATCTGCGGCTTCGGCGTCAAGGGACGCAGCGCCCTGCGCACCCTGCTCGACAAGGGCGTCGAGCGCGAGCAGGTCGTCGTCATCGACGAATCGCGCGAGGCGCGCGAGCGCGCCACCGGTGCTGGGCTCACCATCGTCTGCGGCAACGCCGCGTCGACGGACGTGCTGCGCCACGCCGGGATCGAGGACGCGCGGTCGATCATCGTCGCCGTCAACCGCGACGACACGGCGGTGCTCGTGACGCTCACCGCGCGCGAGCTCAACCCGAAGGCGACGATCGTCGCGGCGGTGCGCGAGGAGGAGAACGTCCACCTCCTGCGCCAGAGCGGGGCTACCTCGGTGATCACCTCGGCCGACGCGGCCGGGCGTCTGCTCGGCTTCGCCGTTCAGCAGCCGGAGATCACGGAGGTGCTGGAGGATCTCATGCGGGTGGGGCAGGGCCTCGACATCGCCGAGCACGAGGTGGGCGAGGAGGACGCCGGGCCGATCCGCGGCCTGGGGATCGCGGGCCCGGTGGTGGCGGTCGCGCGCGGCGACGATCTCATGCGCTTCGACGACCGGCGCGTGGCGAGCGTGCAGGCCGGCGATCGCGTCGTGTACCTGCGCAGCGTCCGCACGTAGGCGGCCGCCTCAGGCCGGCTGCGGCTCGGTCGCCAGCCGGCGCAGGATCGGCGGCACGAGCAGCGTCGTGAGCACCGACATGGCGACGATGATCGCGAACAGCTCGGCGTCGATCGTGCCGGTCGCGTTGCCGATCCCGGCGACGATGATCCCGACCTCGCCGCGGGGCACCATGCCGACGCCGACGAACGTCGCGTCGCGGCGGCCCATGCGCATCGCGCCGAGGTAGGCGCCCGCGAACTTCGTCACGACGGCAAGCACGGTGACGCCCGCCAGCAGCAGCAGCGTGTCGAGGTCGCCGAACGCCGCGAGCGACATCTCGAGGCCGATGAAGGCGAAGAAGAACGGCGGAAAGAACGCGTAGAGCGGCGCGATCTCCGCTTCGATCGGGGATTGATCGCGCGTCTCGGCGACGACCATGCCGGCGAGAAACGCGCCGATGATCGCGGCCAGGCCGATCTGCGCCGCGAAGGCGGCGAGCCCGAGGCAGATGATCACCGCGGGCAGCAGCGGCGACTCGGAGAACCGCGGCGCGTGCAGCAGCGCGGGCCG
>DASZDB010000529.1:0-2747 GCA_035942495.1 Solirubrobacteraceae bacterium | reverse complement strand
CGCAGGGCATGAGCAACAAGCAGATCGCGCAGGCGCTGTTCGTGACGCTGAGAACGGTCGAGATGCACCTCTCCAACGCCTACCGCAAGCTCGAGATCACCTCCCGCGAGCAGCTTCCGGCGGCGCTGGCATAAGTCGCCGCCGGCGCGGTTGACAAGCGAGCGCGCTCGCTACGGCCTTCTGCCTGCGACAAACACGATGGGCAGCGGCCAGGCTGGGTCGAAATGGACGCCGACGTCGGCGAAGCCGGCACGCTCAAGCAGCGTCGCGACGTCCTGAGGCGCGATCAGCGTGCCGCCTTGGCGGACGGTGCGCAGGTCAGCCAGGGCATCGCGAAACGGGTCGCCCGGGCGCGCATAAAGCCCGAATGTCGCCCACCCGCCCTCGCGCATCACCGCGAAGACACGCTCGGCGGCAGGCTCGAGGGCTGCGGGCGGAATGAAGAACGTCGGCAGCCACGCCAGGTCAAAGCCGTCCGCGTCTTCAAGCTCCTCGACGACGCCTTCGCGCACCTCGATGCGCTCCTGCAACCCGGCCGCCGTCACCTGCTCGCGCGCGATCGCTAACGCGGGCATCCAGGGGTCGAGTGCCACGACCCGTAGCGAGGGCCACAACCGGCACGCAGCGACCGCCAGTGCCGCGACACCTGCGCCCACGTCGAGGAACGTGGCGTCCGGGCCCTCGAGCCGACCCGCAAGCTCGTCGTCGAGCGCCGGCACGACGACGCCGTGCAGGGCCCGCGCTACGAGCGCGCTCGAGTGCCCCTGCGCGAGCAGGATGCTCGCCTGATCGTGGTTCCAGCCGTCTCTCCCCGGCTCGACGACGAAGTCCGCCGCCTGGGCGAGGAACCCCTCGACGATGCCGAGCAGCGCCTCACTCTCGCGCTCGTCAAGCGCATCGACGACTTCGCGTATCCCGAGCGCATCGAGAACGGCCGCGAGCTGCGCCGCCAGCTCGGGCGCAACCTCCCGCGCGTCGCGATGCAGGCGCAGCGACGCCCCGAGCGCAGACGCGGCCTCAGCCGCGCCCAGCAGCGGTACCGCGACCTTCATCACCTCTGCAGTTCCCATCCGGATGCCTCCGCGACTTGTGTGCGGCGATCATCCATTGCACCGCCCGCCCGGCGCAATGCGGGCCGACCGCATGGTCGACCGAACCATTTACGCAGTGCGTCGACGCGCTTCAGCGTTGACAGCCGCCGGCCGTCGGAGCCGTCCAGGATCGCGTTCGGTGGTGGGACGCGCCGCCGGGACCTCGGGCAGCGCAGTCGGTGTCCCGCTGAGCGACGGGTTTGCGGTGCTCGAGCTGAACCCCGCCGACGCGCCTGCTTGCGCGGTCAGGGCGGAGCGACGCGCTCGGACCGCTGCATCGAGCGATACAGGGCGAGGAGCGCGAGCGCGGCGCCTATAAGCCCGACGAGATAGCCCCACTTCATTGAGCGGTCCACCAAGAACGTGTTCCACTCGCGAATCGCGCCGACGAGCAGCAGCGCCACCGCGATGAGAAACGTCTGCACCAGGATGCGCCAGCTGCTCCAGCGCGCATCGAACGACAGCAGTAGAAACCCCGTAGCGACCTGCGCCGTGAAGCAGGCGAGCACGCGCGCCGTCAGGGGTGTGAGCTGCCAGCCCCAGTGGTCGATCGCGACCTCTGGCTGCACGAGCACGACGGCCGCGGCTAGCAGCGCGCCGATCGCGCTCACGCGCACAACATGACGCACGCGGGCCGGCACGAGTAACTCGCCGTCGTCAGGCACCCGCGGGTCCCGGCGCTGATTGCGCCACCACAGCCAGCCGACAACCGCCGGCGAAAGGAGATAGACGATCGTCCAGCCGTAGAACGCGATTGTGGCAAGCGCCGGCGGATCGGGCAGCCCGTCATGTGCCTGCCCTTGGTTGAACTTGTCGTAGTGCACCAGCGTCGTGATCAGCATCAGCAGCGCGAAGACCGCCGCCGATAAGACGCCCACAGAGACATCATGCCAGCGCTGCGCGCTCCAAACGCGCACGAAGAAATATGCGCCCGCGCCGTATCCGGCTCCCATGAATATCGGCGTGAGGGGAGAGTTGATCGTCCACGCCCATAGGTCGCCGGTACGCGTTGGAAGACCCCACAAGATCACGAGCGCAGGCACCAAGACGGCCACTACCACGGCCGCGGCCACACGCATCGCTGGGAGCACGCGGTCATCGCGTCGCGCCGGCGCGTTCATCGCGCTCGACATTCTCTGTCTATCGTCGGGCACTGTCTACCGCGCGATGGCCGCGCCCGCGGGAGCCAGAACGCGCGCGCTCGCCGCGACACCGATCCGACCACGCCGCGGGCGCGTCTGGTTAGGTGGGCTGTGGGGCGAGCCGGCTCATCGGTCCGGCGCGTTCAGGTCCCGCCGAGGGACCGGTGTCCGGACCGACCGCCGAGCTCGAGCGCTCCCGCTTCGACGGCGGTGACATTCGCGCCGTAGGCTCGCTGGCGTGGATCCACCCGACTTCGACAGGCTCGTCACAACGCTGCGCGCGTTGCGTGGCCATGACGTCGAGCTACACGTCGAACAACGGCCGCTCACACCGGGGATCGCCGACGGCTACAACGGAAGCCCCGTTTCGGGATCGTTCACAGCTGCGGTCGCATCACGCAGGTTCGGCGTGCGAGCCGGGAGGTCGAACGCTGGTTCGTCGAGATGCAGTGCGACCCCGGGGGTCGCGGTCACCTCACCTACCGTGGACCGCGCCGGCGTTGAATGGGCCGAG
>DASZDB010000528.1:0-2982 GCA_035942495.1 Solirubrobacteraceae bacterium | reverse complement strand
CTCCAGCGGCCGGCTCGAGCGCTTCCTGATGCTCGCCAGCGAGGGCAACATCCGCGTCGCGAACGTCACGACGCCGGCCCAGTACTTCCACCTCATCCGCCGCCAGGCGCGGATCGCCAAGCAGCGTCCGCTGATCCTCATGACGCCGAAGTCGCTGCTGCGCCTTCCGCAGGCGACGAACCGGATCGAGCACCTGTCCGACACGAAGTTCTTCCCCGTCCTCGCCGAGCCGCGGGTGCCCGGCGACCGGGTGACGCGCCTCGTGCTGTGCACCGGCAAGGTCTACTACGACCTCGTCGGCCATCCGCGGCGAGCCGAGACCCCAGAGGTCGCGATCGGGCGCGTCGAGCTGCTCTATCCGTTCCCGCAGGCCCAGATCCTCGAGCTCATCGAGAGCTACCCGAACCTGCGCGAGGTCGTGTGGGCGCAGGAGGAGCCGCGCAACATGGGCGCCCGCGCGCACATGTTCCCGCGCCTCATGCAGATCCTGCCCGAGCGGCTGAAGTTCGGCTACGTCGGCCGCCCTGAGCGCGCGTCGCCCGGGGAGGGCTATCCGGCCGCCCACATCGCCGAGCAGTCGCGGATCGTCGAGACCGCCCTGGACCTGTCGGTGCCGGTCTCGCTGTATCCGGTCAAGACGCCGGGCGAGCGCTAAAACCGAGCTCGGTGGTCAACGACGAGGAGCTCGTCGCGCGCGTTCGCGCGTCGCTGGCGTGGCGTTCGCGCGCAGCCGCGTGAACGCCTGAGCGGCACGCGCCGGCGCGCCGCGGGCGCCCGAGCGAGTACGTTTGGCGAGCCATGGATCGGCATCTCGGCGCACGAGCGCGCACCCTGCTCGCCTTCCTGACGCTCGGCGTGCTGCTCGTGGCGAGCCTGCCCGCGTTCGGCGCGGACCGCAGCGGCAACGAGCGCGCCAACAACATCAAGGGAACGGCGCAGAAGGACCGCCTGCGCGGCGCCGGCTCACGTGACAAGCTGTTCGGCCGCGCCGGCAACGACCTGCTCAGCGGTGGCACGGCGTCCGACCAGCTCTACGGCGGCGACGGCGCCGACGGCCTCGACGGCGGCTCGGGCAACGACAAGCTCGTCGGCGAGCTGGACAACGACTTCCTCTACGGCTTCACGGGCAACGACCGGCTCGACGGCGGGCCCGGCAACGACCGCCTCGACGGCTTCGACGGCGACGACACGCTGCGCGGCGGCGAGGGCAACGACTTCCTCGGCGAGTCGCGCTTCGGCGACGACCGGCTGCTCGACGGCGGGCCCGGCGAGGACGTCCTCATCGGCAACGCCGGCGCCGATCGCCAGATCCTCGGCGGCGACGGACAGGACCTGCTGTCGGGCGGCACCGGCAACGACGGGCTCGACGGCGGCGCCGACAACGACGTCCTGTTCGCCGGGACCGGCCAGTTCGACGGGTTGCGAGCGATCGGCGGCGAGGGCGACGACACCCTCGTCGACAGCGGGTCGGGCGACATCGACGGCGGCGCCGGCAGCGACACGCTGTGGATGAGCAGCGACGCGCTCGCGACGCGCATGTACGGGGGGGACGGCAACGACACGCTGTACGTCGGCGCCTCGGCGCGCCTCGTCGACTGCGGCCCGGGCGGCGACCGCGTCGTGCTGTCGGGCTACGCCGACGAGACGATCCGGGTCGGCGGGTCGGTGACCGAGTTCGTCGACTGCGAGCAGCGGGTCACGGGCGCCGACCTCGGTCAGGCGCCGTCGTTGCTGCGGGTGCTGGGGCGCTGGAACGGCGCCGGCGTGCCGATGGACGTCGACACCGTCGTGGGCGCCACCGCCTACGAGAAGCTGTCGAACTGCAACCTCACGCGGCGGCGCTGCCTGCCGGGCGACCGGCCGCAGCGGATCCTCGGCACGTCACGGGCGGACCTGATCAAGGGCGGCGGCGGGGAGGACTTCCTCGAGGGCCGCTCCGGCTCGGACCGCCTGTACGGCAACGACGACGACGACTCGCTCTTCGGGCGCACCGGCAACGACCGCCTCGCCGGCGGCAACGGCGACGACGAGCTCGAGGGCGGCCGCGGCGACGACGTGCTGCGCGGCGGCCGCGGTCGCGACCAGCTCAACGGCGGCTTCGGGCGCGACCGGCTGTCAGGCGGACCGGGCGCCGACACGATCCGCGCCGTCGGCGGCGGGACGGACGTGATCGACTGCGGCGACGGCACCGACCGCGTCGAGAGGGACAAGCGCGACCGCACGCGCAACTGCGAGATCGTGCTGTAGGAGCGGGCGCCGCGGGCGGTCGTGGCGCGCCCGGTGCGGATAACGCACTCGGCGCGCCACAACCGCGGTCGCCCGCGCGTGGAGCAGGACGTCTCAGCTCGCCCGCAGCCTTGCGCGGGCCTGCGCGCGGCGGAAGCGCTGGTGCAGCCACCACGCCAGCGCCCCAGCGATCGCCAAGTCGACGGCGAGGGCGAGCGGGCCCCGCCACGCCGCGTCGGCGAGCACGACGACGCCGAGGTGGACGGTGGTGACCGGGAGCATGCCGAGCAGGATGCTGTGCGAGCGAAAGCCCGCGAAGTGCTCGCGCAGGCACAGCTCGCCCACGGCGACGACGAGCACCCCGACGCCCGCCAGCAGCAACGCCGGCGCGCCGCTGAAGCCGATGAGGAAGAGCACGAGCCCGACGCCCATGCCGATCTCCGTCAGGGGAAACGGGGCCCAGATCGCGGCGGGCCGCGGCACGCCGTCGCGGACCTCCAGACGCGAGGGGCGCCTCTGCGCAGGTGCATCCGGCGCCGCCGCGCGCGGCGGCGGACGCTGCGGCGGCGGCGACGACGCGGCCCGCGCGCGCCGGCGCTGCTTCTTCTTCGCGCGGCTCTTGCTCACGCGTTCTGCGCCCGCTCGCGCGCGAACGCCGCAAACCAGTCCAGCGCCGCCGGATTGGCCAGCGAGTCGCGGCTCGCTGCGCGCTCGGGATCGGCCCCGGCGAGGATCCGCTTCACCGGCACCTCGAGC
>DASZDB010000527.1:0-4806 GCA_035942495.1 Solirubrobacteraceae bacterium | reverse complement strand
GGTGCGATTTCGTGGCCCTGCTCGATGAGCTCGGCGAGCTCCTTGACGACGATCGCGGCGGCGTCGACCGCCTCCGGCTCGCCGTCGAGCGTCAGGATGTTGCCGCGCAGCCACAGGTCGCACTCGACGTGCCCCTCGAGGGCGCGCAGCACCGCGTCGCCGGTGCCGGCAAGCTCGGTGGCGGCCTGGTTGGAGAGCTCGATCTGGCGGCGCATCAGTGCGCCAACGCCTCGCGCACGAGCGCCGAGACGCGCTTGCCGTCGGCGCGCCCGTCGACGGCGGCCATCGTGGCCTTCATGACCCGGCCCATGTCCTTGGGCGACTGCGCGCCGGTCTCGGCGACGGCCGCGGCGACGATCGCGCGCAGGCTGTCGTCGGGCAGCTCGGCCGGCAGGTACGTCTCGATGAGCCGCGCCTCGGCCTCCTCGCCGGCGGCGAGCTCCGCGCGGCCGCCCTCGCGGAACGCGCTCGCCGACTCCAGGCGGCGCTTGCGCTCGCGGCGCAGCACGGCAAGCTCGTCGTCGCCGCCCTCCTTCGCCGCCTTCTGCAGCTCGCTGAGCACGAGCCGCAGGGCGCCGACACGGTCCTTCTCGCCGCTCCGCATCGCGGAGACGAGGTCCTGCTTCACCGTGTCGGCCAGCGTCATCTGCAGTTCAGGATACGCAGCGCGCGGATGACGCTTCAGGCGCGGCGAGCCCGGCCTCGTCGGCGTCCTCGTCAGCGACCGCTCTGCGCGACGTCGGCGGTGCTCGCGGCGCCGCCGTCGGCGGTCGCCCCCGCGCCGTTTGCGTCCGCCCCGGCCGCATCGGGCACCGGCGCACCCAGCGCCCGCGGCTCGCCGATGCGGCCGAGCTCCGCGGTGTCGCGGCCGAAGAGCAGGCCGATGTTCCAGTCGACGAGCAGCCGCACGCGGCGGCCCGCGCCCGGCATCATCGCGAGGTGATAGGTGCGGGCCAGCAGCCACGCCGGCGTGCCGCTCCAGGTGATCGGCCCCGTCGTGGCGACGGCCTTGCGCCGGCCCATGTCGACGAACACGCCCTTCGTCTTGTAGGTGAACTTCCGCGGTCGCCCGCCGCCGCCGATCGCGCTCGCGACGTTGCGCCCGGCGACCTTGCCCTGGCGGATCGCGTGCTGCGCGGTGGGCGGGCAGGGCTCGCCCTTGCGCGCGGGATCGGGCACGGCCGCGCCATCGCCGATCGCCCAGACGTTGTCGAAGCCGGGGACCTGCAGGCGGCTGTCGGTGACGATCCGCCCGTTGTCGGTGAGCGGCAGGCCGAGCTCGGCGATGACCGGATTGGGCTTGACGCCCGCCGTCCAGACGAGGGTCCGCGTCGGCACGATCTCGCCGTCGCTCAGCGTGGCGGTGTTCGCCGAGATGGCGTCCAGCGTCGTGTTCGTCCGGATCTCGATCCCACGGAAGCGCAGCTCGCGCACCGCGAAGTCGGCGAGCTTCTCGCTGATCTCGGGCATGACGCGGTCGCTGGCCTCGACGAGGATCCAGCGCATCCCGGTGACGGAGCAGCGCGGATAGAGGTCCACGACGTCGGCCGCGAAGTCCTGCAGCTCCGCGAGGCCCTCGAGCCCCGCGTAGCCCGCGCCGACGAAGACGTAGGTGAGGTACTCGCGGCGGTCGTCGCCGTCCTCGAGCGTCTCGGCGACCTCCAGCGTGCGGATGACGTGGTTGCGCACTGCGATCGCCTCGGGCAGCGACTTGAGCGCCATCCCGTGCTCAGCGAGCCCGGGGATCGGCAGCGTCCGGCTGACGGAGCCGACCGACACCACGAGCTGGTCGTAGGAGAGCTCCTCCTGCGTGCCGTCCAGCGAGGCGACGTGCAGGACGCTGCGCTCCGGCGAGGCGCCCACGATCTTGCCCAGGCGCAGGTGGATCGACGGGTCGAGCTCCTCACGCAGCGGCACGACGACGTGGCGCGGCTCGAGCGTGCCCGCCGCCGCGCCGGGCAGCAGCGGCGTGTAGAGCATGAAGTTGTCCTCGGTGACGAGCCGCACGCGCGCGCTGTGCGCCGGCAGGACCCGAGCCAGCGTCCGCGCCGCGTAGAAGCCCCCGAAGCCGCCGCCGGCGATGATGACGTTCCAGGCCATGCAGCCGGGATCGTATCCGCGTCCTCGGCGCTCGACCCGCGAATCGTGAAGACCTGGACGATCAGCCGGGTGGCCGGCCCTTGGCCGCCCGCGAGCAGATCTCCCCCAGCAGCGTCTCGAGGATCTCGTCGTTGTTGGCCTCGAAGTACCGCCGGTCACCTGCAGCCTCCGCATCCAGGCGGTTGGTGAGCTGGACGCAGGCGTTGATCTCGAAGACCACGAGATCGCCGCCGGGCGGGAGCGCGAAGTCGATCGCGCCGAAGTCGAGCTGGAGGGCACGGAACTGGTGCATGATGCGCGCCTCGACCGAACCGCTCTCCAGCGTCACCGGCCGGTTGATCCATTCCTGCTCCTCGGCGGCGAGCTCCGGGCGGTCGTGCATGAAGGCCCGGGCCTCGCGCGTGAGGTTCCACGCGCGGTCGGTGAGGACATGGCGCCGGAACAGGCGGTCGCCGGCGTAGACCATGCGGTACTTGCGCCACAGCCCGTCGCTCGAGCGGAAGTCGACGAAGTCGGTCACGGTGCAGGCCCGCGACATCGTGGCCTGACGGCCGACCTCGTCCGCGTCGGCGGCGCGCACGAGGCCGACGCTCCCGTGCTTGCCCGGCGGCCGGAGCAGGACCGGGTACCGGTGCCCGTTCTCTTCGATGTGCTCGGCCAGCGTCAGCGTGCCCGCCCGGTAGTGCGTGCAGTGCGGAGCGTGCACGCCCGCCTGGTGTGCCAGCCGGCGCGCGATCAGCGGCCGCGTCGTCGCGCTCACCGCCCAAGAGGGGTTCACCAGCGGAAGCTCGGTCTCGAGCTCGAACCGCGCCACCTGCTTCAGGGCCCGCTGCAGGTGGGGCTCGCAGATCAGGTTCACCATCACGTGCCCGCCCGAGCGTTCGAACACCCGCCGCGCGGCCTCCGGGCCGACGCGGCCGGTCGACCCGAACATCGTCACGGCGAAGGGGTGCCCGCGCCCGCGCAGCCACGGCAGCAGGGTCGTCGTGATGCCGCTGTTGCCTACCAGCCCCTTGCCGTGAAACCGCCGGGTGGCCTCGTCGAAGGGCATGCCGTCGGGAGCGCCCACGGCGAGGACGAGCTTGGGCAGCCACCCGTTCGCCGACGTCATGGCGCGACCTCGAGCACCATCACCTGAAACCGGACGCCGGGGAAGCGCTCGTCGGCTCCGGCCGGACCGGCGTCCTGCCAGCCCCGACGCTGCAGCAGCCGGCTCATCGCGGGCGAGGCCTGGCGCACGGCGAACGCACAGCCGGCGGCGCGGGCCTCCGCGTCCTGCGCGTCGAGCAGCCGCCCGGCGAGGCCGTGGCGCCGCGCCGCCGCGGCGACGACGACGCGGGCAGGAGCGGCGATGCGGCCCTCCAGCCGCAACCCGGCCGCGGTGTACTCCTCGGCCTCCGGTACATCGCCGAGACGCTCGTGAACGCTGAGACGCGCGGCGGCCACGAGCTCGCCTGCGGCGCCGCGGAACACCCAGTGCGTGCTGCCCGGATCGTGCTCGTCGCTCCAGCGGCCGTCGGCGAACGCCGCCTGGGCGATGTCACCCGTCTCGCGCCACACCGCCGCCCGCAGCCGGTAGATCGCCTCGAGCGTGGGCTCGTCGCTGACACGCTCGGGGCCGTGAAAGCCCACGGCTCACCCCCGGGGCAGCCGGAGCATCCGGCGAACGTCGGCCGGCGTCGCCAGCGGGCGCTCGAGCTGCTCGGCGAGCCGCGCGACGCGCGCCACCAGCTGCTCGTTGGTGGCCGCCACCGTGCGCGCGCGATCCCACCAGATGTTGTCCTCCAGCCCGACCCGGACGTGCCCGCCCGCGGCGATCGCCATCGCGTTGGCATCGAGCTGGTGACGTCCCAGCCCGGCCACCGCCCACGTCCAGTCATCCGGCATCTCGGCCAGGAAGCCCCCCAGCGACCCCGGCGAAAGCGGCGACGTCCCAAGATTGCCGAGCAGCACGTTTACGTAGCACGGCGACTCGATCAGGCCGCGCTGCGCCAGGTGACGGCCAAACGCCACCATGCCAGGCTCGAACACCTCCAGCTCCGGCATGATCGCCCGCTCGCGCATGCGCTCGGCGAGGCCGCGGATCGTCTCGGGCGCATTGACGGACGCCTGCCGGGCGAAGTTGTTCGAGCCCAGCGTGAGCGACGCCATGTCCGGCTTCGCGTCGCCCTCGAGCGACAGGACCTCGGCGCGCGACTCGAGGTCGACCGCGAACCTGCCGCTGCAGGTCACGCACACCACGAGTTCGGGGTCGATCGCGCGGATCCCGGCGACGATCGGCGCAAAGTGCTCCGCGCGGTGCGAAGGCCTGCCTTCGCCGTCACGCGCGTGGACATGAACGATCGCCGCGCCCTGCGCGCGGCACCGCTCCACGTCCTCGA
Organism: Solirubrobacteraceae bacterium; assembly: GCA_035942495.1. GTDB lineage: Bacteria > Actinomycetota > Thermoleophilia > Solirubrobacterales > Solirubrobacteraceae > CADCVQ01. Next base: position 325 of record DASZDB010000527.1, on the reverse strand, counting down.
GGATCTCCTCCGTCGAGATCGGGACGTGGGGCGTCATCGCCTTCGTCGGCACCATGCCCGTCGGCGCGAGGTTGATGATCAGCGCGTCTGTGCTCACTCGCGCGAGCAGCCTACGGACCTGGACCGGCCAGCGGTTCCCCGCCCCGGCAGATCAGCCGCGAACCAACGTCAGCGCCGCCCACTCGCCCAGCTCGCCGCGCGCACGCTCGCGCAGCTCCTGACCACGTTCGAACGCAGCCGCGATCGCGTCGGCCTCGGCGCGCAGCAGGCCGCTGACGACCAGCGTCTGCGGGGGCTCGCCCGCGAAGCCGCTGTGGGCGATGTG
>DASZDB010000526.1:0-2158 GCA_035942495.1 Solirubrobacteraceae bacterium | reverse complement strand
GGCTTCCCCCCACACGATCAACGTCGGTACGGCCTCCGCGAGGTACAGCTTGTCGGTCGCGTCGATGCGCTGGCCGTAGACGTCGATCACCGAACGAGCCGTGTGCACGAACGCGCGGCGCGTCTCGATGTCCTGCAGCGAGGACAGGCCCGACGCCATCGCGGCGAGGTCGGTTCCGACGCGGAGGCCGAAGCGCCCGATCCAGCTGCCGGCGGCCGCAGCGGCATTGACGATCCCCCGCGAGGCCTGCAGCGGCAGCATGAGCTCCGCGCCGGGGAGCGCCACGGCGCGCAGCAACGGCGTCACCTGGCGGCCGAGGCCGCCGCTGGAGACGAGCACGAGACGCTCGACGCGCTCGGGGAACTGGTAGGCCATCTGCATCGCGATCCCGCCCCCGAGCGAGTGGCCGACGGTCGTCGCGCGCTCGTGGCCGAGTGCGAGCATGAAGTCGCGCAGCAGCGACGCGAAGGAGCCCAGCGAGTAGTCGCCGCGCGGCTTGGCGGAGTCGCCGTGGCCGAGCAGGTCGGGCGCGATGACCGTGAAGTCGCGCTCGAGCAGCGCGAGGATCGGCTCCCAGTTCGCCGACGAGTTCGTGATCCCGTGGATGAGGATCAGCAGCGGTCCCTGTCCGCCGCAGCGGTAGCTCAGGCGGTGGCCGTGCAGCTGGATCTCCTTGATCTCGGTCATCGGCGACCCTCGGCTACGCGATCTGCAGACCGGAGATCGCGCGGGCGATGACGAGCCGCTGGATCTCCGAGGTCCCCTCGAAGATCGTGTAGATCTTCGCGTCGCGGTGCCAGCGCTCGACGGGGAACTCGCGGGTGTAGCCGTTGCCGCCGAGGATCTGGATCGCCCGCTCGGTCGCCCAGACCGCGACCTCGCCGGCCTTGAGCTTGCTCATCGAGCCCTCGGCGGCGGTGAAACGCTGGCCGGTGCGGGCCATCCACGCGGCGCGCCAGACGAGCAGCCGCGCGGCGTCGATCTCCATCTTCATGTCCGCCAGCGCGAACGCGATCGCCTGGTTCTCGATGATCGCGCGGCCGAACTGCCTGCGCTGCCGGGCGTACTCCAGCGCGTACTCGTAGGCGGCGCGGGCGATGCCGATCGCCTGCGCGCCGACCACCGGGCGCGTGGCCTCGAAGGTCTGCATCGCGGTCTGCGACTTCGAGCTGGCGCCCTCGCGGGCACGGGCGAGCCTGGCGTCGAGCTTCTCCTTGCCGCCGAGCAGGCAGCGGCCCGGGATCCGCACGTCGTCGAGGAAGACGTCGGCGGTGTGCGAGGCGCGCAGGCCGTGCTTGGAGACCTTCGTGCCCTGCGTCAGCCCGCGGGTCTTGGGCGGGATGACGAACGCGGCCTGCCCGCGGGAGCCGAGCGCGCGGTCGACGGTGGCGACGACGACGTGGATGTTCGCGATCCCGCCGTTCGTGGCCCAGGCCTTCTGGCCGTTGAGGACCCACTCGCCCTTGGCCTCGTCGTACTTGGCGGTGGTTCTGAGGGCGGAGACGTCGGAGCCGGCGTCGGGCTCGGACACGCAGAACGAGGCGACCTGCGGCTCGTCGACGGTGCCGAAGCACTGCGGGATGAACTCGCCCAGCTGCTCCGGCGTCCCCGAGCCGAAGATCGAGGCCACCGCCAGCGACGTGCCCATGATCGCCATGCCGATCCCGGCGTCGCCCCAGAAGAGCTCCTCGTTGGCGATCGCCATCGTCAGGCCGGTGGGATCGGAGTGAAACTGTCCCAGCGCCTCGAAGCCGTAGAGGCCGATCTTCGCGGCCTCCTGGATGATCGGCCACGGCGTCTCCTCGCGCTCGTCCCACTCGTGCGCGGCGGGACGCAGGACGCCGGCGGCGAAACCGTGGACCCAGTCGCGGATGTCGCGCTGGTCCTGGGAGAGCTCGAGCGAGAACGCGGGCGTCTGCTCAGCGTCGGCGGGCGCTGCGTCGGCGGTCGTTGACATGGCGTCAGGCTACCGGGCGGGGCGGGGCGTTCCGCGCGGTGCCGGGGCCGGTTCAGCGCTTGAGCTTGCGCTTGAGCTGCGCGGCGAGGAACTCCCGCACGCTCGGGGCGGCGGGCCGGTCCTCCATCGCGGTGAGGCAGTCGCGGCACAGGCAGCCGTCGTAGAACTGCGCGAACGACGCGCGGGTCGTGTCGTTGAGCG
>DASZDB010000525.1:0-2084 GCA_035942495.1 Solirubrobacteraceae bacterium | reverse complement strand
CTACGGGCCCAGCGTGGCCGCTACCGCTACGGACGATAAGCAGCAGTCTGCGCCGCGCCGGCCAGAGCGCTCGTATGCGCGAAAACGAGCAGTCTGGTACCGCCGGGTGTCCCACGCGCGCAGCCCCACCGCGGGGCGGTCGCGTCAGAAGGTCACGACTTGATCGCTGGCGGCGAACAGCCGCGCGACGTCGGGCGGGCTCACCCACCGTCCGTTGACTTTGGTTAGGTCCTCGTCGGTCGCCCCACGGGCGACGGCGCAGCCCTTTCAGACGAAAACGGGGATCTCATGTTCGCGCAGCTTGGCCAACAGCTCGCGCGCCGGCGGCCCCCCGACACCCTCCAAGCGCTGCGCGTTCTCGCCGATCAGCAGATCGGTTGCGTCGCCGCCGAGGATGATCGTCGTCTCCTGCCCGACCTCAACCGAGCCATTGGCCGCCAGGTGCAGCGGGATCGAGGCGCGTGTCGCGTCAGCCGTTCCGGCGCTGGCGAAGTAGGTGATCTTCACGGTCGCTGTTCATGTCGCTCATGGCGACCATCGCAGATCGCGAGGCGGTGCGCCAGGATCGCGCTGCTGCGTCGCGCTTCAACGCAGCACCCGGGTCATGCCGTCCGCGTTCAGAGCACGGTGTCGCGGCGCCGACAGCGGCGCGCGCAAAGTGCCCCGGCGCGAGAAGCAGCGCCGCGTCGGCGCGTCCGAGAGGGGGTGCGTTGCAGCGATGAGCAGCCGGTGCTACCGCCGGTGATAGCCGGGGCTGCTCGCCGCTGAGCGCATGTACCGAGGGCATCCGGCCGCCGGAAGGACGCCCTATCCGGGAGTCATGCGACCGCTGCTTCTCGACGATACGAGCACTCTGAGTTCCCCCGGATAGCCGGTCGTCGACCGGATCTGGTGGCCGCGGCGCGGCGCCGGATGGCGCTCCGCCAAACCGTCCCGATAAAGCCGTCCGACGAAAACGCTCTCGCGGCCGTCACGAAAACGCTCTCGGGGCCGTCATGCGGAGCTGGCGGCCGCGGTGCGCGCCTGCCCGACAACCTCGTCCCTGGTCCAAACGCTCAGGGATGGCCCTTCGGCCAGTCCCGCGTCCCGCGCTGCGCGTCTAACGGCCTCTGCGATGTCGACACGGTCGCAGACGTACAGCAGCCCGACCAGCGGGTCGTCGTCGTCGTTGATGCTGTCGGCGTACATCCCCAAGACGCGGAGCAAGTGTGCTCGAGGCTTGCGCTGAACCTCGACCTCGATCGCTGCTGGACCGGCGGCGAGCTCCACCGCGAGATCCGGTCGATGCGGAACCTGTGCTGTCCCGCGATGGTCGCGGTAGCGCACGGTCCGTTGCCAGAACACGTCCCCGGCGATCTCGCGGTCGCTCCACCAGGAGTGCCCACGCAGCTGTAGCCATGTGCTCACCCACGCGCAGGCCGTGGCGTGCGCCCAGTTGCTCGGGCCGATCGAGCGCACCGCCCAGCTCGCGGGATAACCGACCCGCGCCGCGCCGGCCGCCGTGGCGATGAACAGCGACCCGTCGCCTTGCCTCATGCGCACGGTTCGCACCAGTCCGGCGGCTGCGAGGCGGCGGGCGTGGTCGTACGCGACCGCCCGCCCCCAGCCCATCACGAGGGCCCATGGCTCAAGCGGCGATGAGCCCGCCCGCGCCAACCACTCGAGGCCCTGAAGCGACCTCCGACCCGGAGCAACCGACGGGCGGCTCACCGGCACCGCCTCCGATGCGCGGCTGACGCCGCAGCAACAACAGAGCACCCATCCGGCCGCCCCTCCTGCTCTGAGGCTCTCCCCGCTGCCCTTCCTCCGGCAGCACATCGAGCCGCCCGACCCGCTTCGAACCTTCTCCTGTCCCGCTCGAATAGGCGCCCGCGTCCTGCGAAGCAGCTCCTTCCGGCCCCAGACTGACGTTGATGGGTTTGCTGAGGGGTTTGCTGAGGGGTTCTGTCTGGGGTTTCGTCTGGGGCGACAACGCGGCCACCGATGCCGATCGCGCCGCTGCCTTAGCCGCGATCGAGCTCCTCGCGCAGCGCTGAATCGACACAGCTCCATATCCCCTGATCGAACGAGCGCCAGTGACCGGG
>DASZDB010000524.1:0-3998 GCA_035942495.1 Solirubrobacteraceae bacterium | reverse complement strand
GTACAACCGCACGCAGCCCTCCGGCGATCTGAAGAACTTCGGCAAGTTCGCGCTGAACCCGTTTCTCGCCGGCGCGTTGAACCAGCTGCTGGACCTCGGCGTCAAGGCGGACAACCGCACCGACATCGTGCAGGCGCTGTTTACCGGCATCCCCGGCGTGACGCAGATCTCCACGCGACCGGCCGCTGCGGACACGCTGAAGCTCAACATGGGCGTGCCGCCGAGCGAGAACGAAAACCGCTTCGGCGTGATCGGCGGCGACAACGCGGGCTTCCCGAACGGGCGGCGGCTGGGTGACGATGTGGTCGACATCGAGCTGCGTGTCCTGGGCGGCTACCTCGTGCCCGCCGACCAGGGAGGCAAGAAGCTGCCGCTCGGCGACGGCGTCGACCGCAACGACCAGGACTTCCTCGAGGGCTTCCCGTACGTGCCCTCGCTGAAGAACCAGATCGGCGGCTCCCCCACCGAAGATCGCGTCGAGCCCACGCACGAACCGACACCGGCGGAAAACCCGTCCTGACCATCAAGCCGCCTCGCGGACGGGCCGCCCGACGGCCCGTCCGCGCCGGCGCGCGACAAGACCCACATGCGCAAGCTCATCATCATCAGCCTCGCCTCCTTCGCCGTGGCGCTGCTCGTCTTCGCCGTCCTCCGCGACGAACCGGCCGATCGCGCCCAAGCGAAGAGCAACCGCTCAGCCACACCCAGCCAACGGATCGCCGCGCTCGAACAGGCAGCCCGCGCTGAGCCTGAGAACCCAACGCCGCTGATCGAGCTCGCGTCGACGCTTCTGGGGGTCGTGCGTCAAGGCGGCGACACCCAAGCCTACGTCCGCGCGGACGCGGCCCTCGACGACGCGATCAAGCGTGACCCTTCCAGCGCCGCGGCGTACACCGAACGCGGCATCCTGCGCCTCGGCCGCCACGACTTCCGCGGCGCCCTGCGCGACGCAGAGAGAGCACACGCACTGGCTCCAGACGTCGTCAAGCCGCTCGGCGTGCTCGTCGACGCCAACATCGAACTGGGCCGCTACCGAGAAGCGGCGCGCGTCCTCCAGCGGATGATCGACCGCAAGCCCAACCTCGACTCATACGCCAGAGTCGCCTACCTGCGCGAACTGCGCGGTGATCTCAGCGGCGCCTCGCAGGCACTGACACTGGCCACGTCGGCCGGCGGCGAGGGACCCGAGAACGTCGCGTTCGTGCAGTCGCTGCTGGGCAACCTCGAGCTCGCGCAGCGCCGGCCCGATCAGGCGCAGCGCGCCTTCCGCGCCGCCCTTGCCAAGGTCCCCGGATACGCCCCCGCTCAGGCGGGACTGGCCCGCGTCGACATCGCGGCCGGCCGCCACGACCAAGCCATCACCCGCCTGCGAGCGCTCGTCGCGCGAGACCCAAAGCAGGAGTACGTCGTCCTACTGGGAGAACTACAACTCGCCGCCGGACAAACGCAAGCCGCGCGCCGCATGCTGGCCAAGGTCCCCGACGAGCTCAAGCGACTCGAGTCCGCCGGCGAGAACACCGAGACCGAAAAGGCGCTGTTCGAAGCAGATCACGGCAACGCCAGCCGCGCCGTCACCGCAGGGCGCGCGGCATGGGCAAACGCACCCAGCGTGCGCGCAGCAGACGCGCTCGGCTGGGCGCTGACCCGGGCCGGCAACCCACGACAAGGACTCACCTACGCGCGCCGAGCTTTGCGTCTGGGCACACGGGAGGCGAGCTTTCTCTTCCACGCAGGGATGGCCGCCAAGGCCGCCGGCCGTGACGCCGAGGCGCAGGGGTGGCTGCGAGGAGCGCTTGCTGCCAACCCCGCGTTCTCACCGCTGCACGCGACAACCGCGCGTAAAGCGCTCGCCGCGAGCTCGAGATGATCGACCCACCCACGTTTCGCTGACGATCGGCGTCAGCAGCGCAGCGCGGTCGAACTCGGCGGCCCGGTTGACGATCCGTTGAGGACGCGCCGCAGATGAGCCGGATCGGACACAGGACCCGGACGCTCGCCGGGCAGACGAACCCCGGTTCCCATGTCGCAGGTGCTCCTTGGAGCACGAGAACGCGTACCACGTCCGCGCGAGCCCGAAACTGCTGGCGCCCACAGCATCGCCTCGGTAGGGTCGACCATGAGGGCCCGACGTTTCGCAGCGCGGACGCCTGGCTCCACCCTCACACGAGGGGCACAGCGGACCTGAGAGGGTCGTCTGGACCATCGCCCGCACCTCCGCGCGCTGATGGCCGATCTCCCCTCTTCCGGGTCGCGAGCAGAGCTTCTACGAAAGCTCCGTCCCTTCACGCTGCGCTCCGAGCGCCGTGGCGGCACGCATACGATCACGCCGTCGGGAGAGTTGGATGTAGCGACCAGCCCGAAGCTCAAGGCTGAGCTGTTGCGCGTGGAGGCAACCGATGCGACGTCGATCGTGCTTGACCTGTCGGGGTTGGACTTCATCGGCTCGACGGGCGTCAAGGTGATCGTCGACGCCGACGCGCGCTCACGCGCAGACTCCAACCGCCTGGTGCTCCTGCGGCCAAGCAAGATCGTCTCCCGCGTGTTTGTGATCTGCGGCATGGGCGACTGGCCGGCGTTGACCGATTGACAGACGTTCCGCCGAGAACCTGCTGCGGCGAGGCGATCGACGCGGGCTAGAACACACGGCGGCCGGGCATCCGGCAACACTGCCGCCTGCCCGGCCGGTTGGTTGGTGCTAGTCAGCGGTGATTAGCGACCGTCGCGGTCGCGCATCTCGTTGGTGCCGCCGTCGAAGTACGGCTCGCGACTGCCGCTCTTGGCCAGCCCGCGGCTGATCATGTACGCGGCGGCGACGATCGCGACATACAGCCATGCCTGGCGCGCGATGAACTCGTCGGTGCCGCCCGAGTCTCCGCCCTTGATCATCGCCGCGGCGATCAGGATGCCGAGGATGACGGCGACCATCGCGTAGAACTCGGTCGTCTTCGACGCGTGCTTGGTCTCCGTCGACAGGCGCTGCGCGACGCTGCCAAACGCGGAACGTCCGTCGCCGTCGCGGGTCGTGGTGCGTGATACAGGCGTGGTTGCCATGAGGATCGTCTCCCTGAAGTGGTTGAACGCGTCCTGCGTATCCGCCGCGCCCGTGAGGGAACGCGGCTGCTTGACAGGGATGTTCTGCAACGTCGCGGCAAGAACCGCTGCGTCGCGCTGCGCCACGGATTTCCCTCGTCAGCGGCGTTTCATTCGCCCGCCGCGATCCGGCCGAGCGGGCCGTCGTCGCGTTCAACACGTGGCTGATCACGCGCAGCGAGGCGTTCCGCAGCGTTGATCGCAGCGACCGTCCGCTCCCGACGGGACGACGTTCGCCGAGGCTCGAATCCGGCGTACTTCGCGCGTGACCGGGGTACGCGCCGCGCGGGACGCGTCTCCTCGGCAGGGGCGCGGCCTACGGGGAATCATCTGAGCCGGGACCGTCGCTGTCTTGTGGCGGCGGTTCCGGACTTCTGATCAGCAACCTGGCGCAGAACGGGCGACCGCGGCACTGTTGCAACGTCTGACAGCACCTGCGGACGGTCCTGCGTGCCCGCCTCTGCGCCGCAGATGCTGATCCTCGCGCGCCATCCAGAGCTGACGGCACTGCCTCGCGACCGCACGTGCCCGCTCGAGCGGGCCACCGTTAGCTGCAAGCACGATACGCTTGATCGACGCGAGTCTCGATTTGCTCGGCATGGCTGCCGTGATGAGAGAGAGGCGTGGGCCGCGCGGCGGATGCTTTTCGTTTCCTTCCTGCTCGTCGCGCGTGCCCGTCCCCAGGAGGGAGGCGAGGACGGAGGCTGGCCATGGCCAGCATCGAACCGGTAGTCCCCATCCGAGGCTCGAAGTCAGCAGCGATCTCGAACTACGTCGTCCGCACGATGGCCGAGTACACCGGTCGCGGGCCGACGAAGGCGCGCACCCACATCCACGACGATGTCGTCACCGTTTTGTTGCAAGACACCCTCACCAAGGGCGAGCGCAGCCTTGTCGGCGACGACCTC
>DASZDB010000523.1:0-1770 GCA_035942495.1 Solirubrobacteraceae bacterium | reverse complement strand
CGCGCCTGCCGCGCCGCCGCTGCCGGCGACGGCGCCCCAGATGCCGAGCGCCTTGTTGCGTTCGGCGCCTTCGGAGAACAGGGTCATGACCAGCGATAGCGCGGCCGGTGCGACGAGCGCCGCTCCCAGGCCTTGCGCGCCGCGCGCGATCACGAGCCACAGAGCAGATTGCGCGAGCGCGCCCGCGAGCGAGGCGGCGGTGAAGATGATCAGGCCGGCCATGAACATGCGGCGCCGGCCGATGAGGTCGGACATCCGGCCGCCGAGCAGCAGGAAGCCGCCGAACATCAGCGCGTAGGCGTTGATGACCCACGACAGGTCGGCGGGGGCGAACGCGAGGTCGGTGCCGATTGAGGGCAGGGCGACCGTCACGATCGCGATGTCGAGGATGAGCACGAACTGCGTCGCCGCCAGGAGGGCGAGCGCGAGACCTCGCGATGAGGATGCTTCGATGCGCTGTTTGATCGCTTTGGTCATGCTGGCCTCCAGAGGAAGTAGTATTCCGATTCCGCTTCTCGGCGGCTAGAATACGGAATTCCGTTTCCGGTTGTCAAGGGGAAAGAAGCTAAGCTGGATGAGCATGGACGCACCGACCTCGATCCCGACCTCCACGACCCGGTCCCTGCGGACCGATGCCCGCCGCAACCGCGAGCGGATCCTCGCCGCGGCTCGCGATGCGTTCGCGGCGGCCGGCCGGGACGTGCAGATGCCAGACATCGCGCGCGCCGCGGGCGTCGGCGTCGGAACGCTGTATCGCCACTTCCCGGCGAAGGAGGACCTCGTCCTGGCGCTCGTCCGCGACAAGGTCCAGGCGACGATCGACGTCATGCGCGAGGCCCTGACCCACGACGATCCGTGGGAGGCCATCGAGTGGCTCGTCCGCGAAAATGCCGCGAAGATGGCCCAGAGCCGCGGCCTGCGCGACGCGATGAGCGTCATCGACCTCGGCGACGAGAACCCGTGGAACACCGACGAGGCCCACCGTCATGCCGCTGCGGTCCTTGACCGCGCCCGCGACGCCTCCGCGATCCGCGACGACCTCACCGTAGACGACTGGCAGGCCCTGATGTGCGGCCTCTCCGCGGCGATCGCCGCCGGAGCCGACCCCGCGCGCCAAGCGGACTTCGTGCTCGCCGCCGTCCGCCGACGCTGACCGGGGTCCGCTGCCGCGAGGATCGAACACACAGGGCCGGCCGCCGCGCTGCACCCCCACCTCCCGGGCCGGCGCCACGCGACATCGCATTCGCGGCCCGCTTGAGTCCCGTGGCGCTGGACAACTCGACGCGCTCGTGCGTGCAGAGCCGGACGAAGCACTGACGGCGCGCCGCTCCGCGTCTCGCGTGCCGGTCGCTGACGGTGCCGGTCGGGATCTCGCGGTGCCGCGGCACCGGTGTGCGCAGGTCGGCCGGGACGGTTGCCGTGATGATCAGGCGTCGCTCATTCGAGTAGCTCGCAGCCGTGCGTTTGAATCGCCGCCTGCATCTGCTGCATCTGTTCGTCGGACGGTGGCGGCTCGTCGGCCGGTGGCAGGGTGCGGCTGTCGGCCGGCCGGCTCGTGGCTCTGAGCACGCCTTCGAAACCGCCGGGCGTGAGGATGAAGAGCATCCGGCAGCCGTCGGGGCCGGTGGTGTAACGGTGCGGGATGTCCCTCGGGCCGTAGAGGTAATCGCCCGCGCGAGCCTCGATCGTCTGGTCGCCGACCTCGAAGGTGGCGCTGCCCTCGAGGATCCAGAAGGCCTCGTCCTCGGTGTGATGCACGTGCAGCGGCCC
>DASZDB010000522.1:0-5365 GCA_035942495.1 Solirubrobacteraceae bacterium | reverse complement strand
CCCTTCGTCTTGGCGTCGAGCTTGATGTCGAGCTCCTTGAGCAGGATGTCACCGCTCGCGCAGTCGTTGGCGGGCGTGCCGGGCGGGCGGCAGATCCGCGGCAGGACGACGGTGATCTTGTTGTCCTTGACCTTCAGCGGGAGGACCGCGGTCTGCAGGCCGGTGAGGATCGCGGCCAAGCCCGTCGAGGTCGCGTAGACGGCGACCTGCTGGCGGAGGGGGTCAAACGGCGTGCCGGCGATCGCGGCCGCGGTTCCGCCGCCGATCGCGCTGTCGGCCGCGCAGCCGGCGGCGCCCTGGGCCTGCAGGACGGCGACGCTGCAGCGGGTCGCGGCCGCGGTGTTGAACTTGGTTCCCGCCGGCAGCGCGAAGACGATCTTCGTGACGCGCAGCGCCGGTGTCGCGACCGTACTCGACGTCGTGATGGTCGCGCCGGTCGACTTCTTCGGGGTCTTGGCCGAGAGCTTGAGCGCAAGCGTGTGCTCGCTGCGGACGGCGGCGGTGGCCGGGATCGCTGCGAGCAGCGCGAGCGATACGGCGACGGCGATCGAGAGGTGGTGGCGCATCGGCTCAGCATGCCAGCACCCCGCGCGAGGCGCGTTGCGGACAGGACCGGTGCGCACCGCGTTAGGCTCGTGCAAGCCCATGAGCGACGTCGATCCGACCGGATTCTTCGAGCCGCTCTACGTCGCGGCTGCCGAGGGGCGCGACAGCGTGCCGTGGGATCGCGGGGCGCCGCACCCGCTCGTCGAGGAATGGGCGGCCGACGTCGAGGGCGCCGGCCGCTCGGCGCTCGTCGTCGGCAGCGGCCTCGGGACCGACGCCGAGCTGCTCGCCGAGCGCGGCTTCGACGTCGTCGCGTTCGACGTGTCGCCGACGGCGATCGCGTCCACCCAGGAGCGCTTTCCGGATTCGCCGGTGGACTACCGCGTGGCGAACCTGCTCGAGCTCCCGGTGGAGCTGCACCACGCGTTCGACTTCGTCCTCGAGAGCCTGACGGTGCAGTCGATGCCACCGCAGTTCCACGCCGACGCGATCGCCAACGTCGCGCGCACCGTGGCGCCCGGCGGGACGCTGCTCGTGGTCGCGACCGCGCGCGAGGAGTCCGCCGGGGTACCCGACGGCCCGCCCTGGCCGCTCACCCGCGCCGAGATCGAGTCGTTCGCGACGGATGGACTCGAGACCGCGCGCATCGAGGACATCCGATGGCCCGGTGCTCCGGCGCGCTGGCGGGCGCGGTTCGAGCGCCGTTGATCGGCGGCGAAATCTCCTAGACGTTCGCGCCGGCCTCACTCGTGCGGCCGCGCGGCGGGCCGCCGTGCCAGTCGACGCACATCGCGCCAGCGCGTGCGCGGCCAGCGCGATGTCGGCCAGCGTCTGGTCGTCCGGCGACGTGGGCAGGCTCAACTCGAGCACGCCAATCGCCTCGCCGGGATTGGTCACCGGCGCGAACAGACACGTCTCCCCCTCGCCGGCTTGGATCTGCACGGTCTGGCTCTTCAGCGCCACCCCGTGCGGGCCGGCGCCCAACGGCACGCGCTCGGCGGTCGCCCGTCCCTGGGTGCGGGTGGTGGCGGCCGCGCCGGCGTGGCCGAGGCGGATGAGCGCGCGACCGCTGAAGTCCACGACGAGAAGCGAGACGTCGCGCGCGCCGAGCGCGGCCGCGAGCCAGGCACCGACCACGTCGGCGGCGTCCACCGGAGGCGCGTCCTCGACCGCCACGAGCAAACGCGCGAGGTCCAGCCGCCCCGCTTTGTCGCGCGCCATGCGCCCAAGCGTACGGGGCGTCGCCTTCGGGGAGCGCGCGGTCGTGCGCGCCCGCATCTACCGGCGCGCGTCCGCCAGCCGCGCGAGCAGCTCCACCTGGCCGCGCACGATCTTCGCGACCGCCGTCTCGAGGTCAAACCACGCGACGCGATCGACCTCGGGGAACACCACCCGGCGACCCGAGCGCGGCGGCCACTCCAGCTCGAACGTGCCGGGCACGATCTGCGCCGGGTCGAAGTCGCCTCGGACCGCGAAGCCGATGACGCGCTTGCCGGCCTTCTGGCGGATCTCGCCGAGCTCGATCACCGGGCCGTCGGGCGCCGCGTGGCCGAGCTCCTCGGCGAACTCTCGCCGCGCCCCCGCGAGCGGGTCCTCGCCGGGGTCGAGCTCGCCCTTCGGGATCGACCACGCGCCCGCGTCCTTGCGCGCCCACAGCGGGCCGCCCATGTGGGCGAGCAGCACCTCGAGGCCCCCGTCTGCCGCGCGCTCGCGAAAGAGCACGAGTCCGGCTGAGGTCGTCATCGCTGCGAGTGTCGCAGCAGCGCAGCCGCGACCGGGCGCCGAAACGTCCGCTCACGTTCTGAAAACGGGGTACAAGTGGGGCATCGATTCCCTCAAAGGACAGCTGCTGATCGCCGGCGCCACGCTGCCGGACCCGAACTTCGCCCGCACGGTCGTGCTCGTCTGCGAGCACAGCGAGGACGGCGCGCTGGGGCTCGTGCTCAACCGCCCGGGTGACCTGTACGTCGGCGAAGCGGCGCCTGATCTCGCAGAGCTCATCGGCAACGAGGCCGTCATCGACAGCGGCGGCCCGGTCCAGACCGACGCGCTGCTCGTGCTCGCCGAGTTCGAGGATCCCGCGCAGGCCGGCATCCCGATCGTCGAGAACGTCGGGCTCGTCGGCGACGGCAGCGAGATCGAGGACCTCATCGAGGAGACGCGCCGCGCGCGGGTCTTCGCCGGCTATGCCGGGTGGGGGCCCGGGCAGCTGGATGCCGAGCTCGAGCGCGAGGACTGGTTCGTCGCGCCCGCCGGAATCGACGACATCTTCAATCCCGATGCCGACGAGCTGTGGGCCCGCGTGCTCGCACGCAAGGGCGCGCACTTCGCGCTCGTCGCGCGGATGCCGATCGACCCGAGCGTGAACTAGCCCGTCTCGCGGTTCAGGCGCCGGCCTCCGGCACGATCCACCCGATCATCGCGACGTAGTGCGCGGCGGCGGCGAGGATGACAAGCGCGTGGAAGACCTCGTGGAAGCCGAAGGTGCGCGGCCACGGGTCGGGTCGCCGGCGCGCGTAGACGATCGCGCCGGCGCTGTAGAGGACCCCGCCCGCAACGAAGAGCGCCACCGGCACGGCATCGAGCGCGCTGACGAGCTGGGGCGTGGCGATGACCGCGAGCCAGCCGAGCGCGAGGTAGCTGGCCGCGACGAGCGGGCGCGGCGCGTCGATCCAGCCCAGCGAGAACGCCACGCCGGCGAGCGCGCCGCCCCATGCGCCGACGAGCAGCACCCAGGCCAGCGGCCCGTCGAGGACGATCAGCGCGACGGGCGTGTAGCTCGCCGCGATGAAGACGAAGATCGTGCTGTGGTCGATCCGGCGCAGCAGCGGCTTGAAGCGCCGCGGGCCGGGCCAGCGGTGATAGAGCGCCGAGCCGCCGAACAGCGCGACGAGGCCGATGCCGTAGACGACGACGGCGACGGTGGCGCGGGTGCCATCGGCAAGGACGAGCAGGATGATCGCGCCGGCGACGGCGAGCAGGAACGCGGCCGCGTGTGAGACGCCGCGCAGGCGCGGGATGAGGTCGTCGCCGGCATCTTGCCGCATGGTCTGGCAAGGGTAGGGCCGACCCCGCCGGGACGTTTGCGTCCGTCAAACGGCATCTCTGAGGGTGTGGGTCTGTCCGGCTGGGCGCGTTCGTTCCGGGGCTCGCGTGGGGGCGTGTCGGTTTGTTCATGTGGGACATGAACAGAGCGACACCGCCTCGGGCTTGGCGCCCTGGCACGCCAGCCGGGTCGGAGGTATGCCCCACCAGAGGGCATACCTCGACCCGACCCCACGTCAGCCCTGGCCGAGACCGCCGCACGAAGCCGACTCACCCGTCACCGATGCCGTTCTGACGGACGCTCGCGCCCGGGGAACGCCGCCGCGGCCCGCGCCCGCACAAACAAACGGCCGGCGGTTGATCTGCTGCACCCGGCCGCCCCCGCGGACGGGTAGATTCGCGCCCATGGCCGAGACGACGAAGTTCCTCCTCTCCGAGGACGCGATCCCTACCCACTGGGTGAACCTCCTCCCCGACCTGCCGGGCGAGCCGCTGCCGCCGCTGAACCCGCAGACGATGGCGCCCGCGGGCCCGCCGGACCTGACCCCGATCTTCCCGATGGAGCTCATCGGGCAGGAGGTGTCGGGCGAGCCCGAGATCGAGATCCCCGACGCCGTCCGCGAGGTCTACCGCCTGTGGCGCCCGACGCCGCTGTTTCGCGCGCGCCGCCTGGAGCAGGCGCTCGGCACGCCGGCGCACATCTACTACAAGTACGAGGGCGTCTCGCCCGCCGGCTCGCACAAGCCCAACACCGCGGTCCCGCAGGCGTACGCCAACGCGCAGGCCGGCGTCGAGAAGCTCACGACCGAGACCGGCGCCGGGCAGTGGGGCTCGTCACTGGCCTTCGCCTGCTCGCTGTTCGGGCTGGGGTGCGAGGTCTTCATGGTCGGCTCGAGCTATGACCAGAAGCCCTACCGGCGCTCGATGATGCAGACGTGGGGCGCGACGGTGCACCGCTCGCCGTCGACGCTGACGCAGTCAGGCCGCGCCAACGACGGCTCGCCGACCGGGTCGCTCGGGATCGCGATCTCCGAGGCCGTCGAGGTCGCCGCACAGAACGAGGACACCAACTACGCGCTCGGCTCGGTCCTCAACCACGTGCTGCTGCATCAGACGATCATCGGCCAGGAGACGATCGCACAGATGGAGATGGCCGGCGAGGAGCCCGACGTCGTCATCGGCTGCGTCGGCGGCGGGTCGAACTTCGGCGGCCTGACGTTCCCATGGCTGCGGCGCAAGCTGCAGGCGGACGGGTCCGGTCCGCGCTTTCTCGCGGTCGAGCCGGCGGCCTGCCCGACGCTGACGAAGGGCGTCTACGCCTATGACTTCGGCGACACCGCCGGGCTGACGCCGCTCATGCCGATGTACACGCTCGGCCACGGCTTCGTGCCGCCGCCCGTGCACGCCGGCGGCCTGCGCTACCACGGCGACGCGCCGATGGTCTGCACACTGCTGAAGGCCGGCCTGATCGAGGCGCGCGCCTACCGCCAGAACGAGACGTTCGCGGCGGCGCTGGACTTCGCTCGCGCCGAGGGCATCATCCCCGCGCCCGAACCCGCGCACGCGATCCGGGCCGCGATCGAGGAGGCGCTGGCGGCCAAGCAGGCCGGCGAGGAGCGCGTGATCCTGTTCGGCCTCTGCGGCCACGGCAACTTCGACCTCGCGGCCTACGACGCGTACCTCGCAGGCACGCTGGAGGACCCGGAGTTCTCGCAGGGCGACATGGATACGGCGGTGGCGGAGCTGCCCGAGGGGGCGCCTTCGCTGGCGTAGC
>DASZDB010000521.1:0-4672 GCA_035942495.1 Solirubrobacteraceae bacterium | reverse complement strand
GGCCCGGAGCGCGCGTTGGCGGTGCGCTGCGACGTAGGCGAGTGGAGCGATCAGGAGGCGATGGTGGCCCGCGGCCTCGACGCGTTCGGGCGCCTGGATGTCGCCTTCGCCAACGCGGGCTTCGGCGCCGCGCGCGGCTTTCTCAAGGAGAGCCCCGAGCACTGGCGCAGCATGGTGCTCACGAACGTGCTCGGCTGCGCGTTGACGATCCGTGCGACGCTTCCGTCGCTCAAGGAGTCGCGCGGGCACCTGCTGCTGACGAGCTCGATCGCCGGCCGGCGCGCGCTGCCGGGCTCGCTGTACAGCGCGACCAAGCACGCCGTGACGGCGATGGCCGAGTGCGTGCGCCAGGAGCTCAACGACAGCGCCGTGCGCGTGACGTCGATCGAGCCCGGGATGGTCGACACGCCGTTCTTCGACAACCCGGTCAGCAATGCCCTCGAACCCGAGGACATCGCCCGTGCGATCATCTTCGTCGTGTCTCAGCCGCCGCACGTCGACGTCAACGAGATCCTGATCCGGCCCGTGAGCCAGTCCAACTGACATGCCCGCCGACCTGACCTTCGGCGGCTATCCCGATCGGCTGCGGCTGAGCGACTGGCTGCTCGTCGAGTGGGTGGCCGGCGCCAAGCGCGGCTCCCCCTTTCCGGAGCCATGGTGCCACGCGCACTCGCCGCTGGAGTCGATGGTCCGCCAGCTCGTCGAGCTCGGCGTGATGGATCCGCCCGCGCCGGGCACCGACGTCGCGACGGTCGCCCGCGATGCCACGGCGGCGGCGCAGGCGTGGCTGCAATCGCACCCGCGCCCGCAGCCCGAGCCGCTCACGACCACGCGCCGGCAGCAGCGCGGCCGGCCGTACGGGATCTAGGCTACGGCGCCGACGCGACCGGCTCGGCCGACCGGCACGCAGCGACGAGGTCGCCGAGGACCTCGCGCATGCGGCGGCGGTAGAAGAAGTGACCTTCGTCGGGATGCAACGCGACCTGGACGCGTGGCAGCGCGGCCGCGAGGTGCATCGCGTGGTCGACCGGCACGAGCGGGTCCTGCGCGCCGTGCCACAGATGGACGAGCCCGCGAACGGCGGTCGGTTCGAAGCCCCACGGCGCCGAACAGAGCAGGTAGTCGTCGATCATGCCGCCCACCCCGGCTTCCGCAGCGGCGAGAAAGCGCGTTGCGGCCCCCTCGCCGGCATCTGACGCGAGCAGCTGACGGTGGTCGGCGGGCGCCGCGCCGCGGCGCAGCGCACGCGCGACGATCCGTGGATGGCGCCGCGCGACGCCGAGCACCGCGTCACGGCCCGCGTGCACAGACGCGGCCTCGCGCGCAGCGCGCACAGCCCGAGCCGGCTCGCGAGGCGCAACTCCGACGAGCAGCCGCCGGGCGCCATGCAGCTCACGACCGCGGCAGCGGCGACGCGCTCGGGCAGCTCGTGAGCACAGGCCAGCGCGTACGGTCCGCCCGCCGAGACGCCGACGACCGCGAAGCGGTCGTGGCCCAGCTCGTCGGCGAGCGCGGCGGCGTCGGCGGCGAAGCTCAGCAGCGAACGCCCGGGCGCCGGATCCGAGCCGCCGAATCCCGGTCGGCTGACCATGACGTAGCGGATCCCGAGCGTGTGGGTGACAGCGTCGAGCTCCGGCCCAGTGCAGTGCGGTGAGCCGATCGCGCCGTGCAGGTAGAGCACGAGCCGGCCGTCACGCGGGCCGCACGCGAGGTAGCGCAGCTGCCTGCCGTCGTGCAGCGAGACGAAGCGCGCAATGGCGTATCCGCTCATGAAAATCCCCTGCTTGCAGGCAGGTTATGTCCTCACGGGCGATATCGGAACACACGTTCACAGGATGGCGACGAGAACGCGCTCGAGCGCGTCGACGAACGCGTCGGGCTGCTCGACCATCGAGATGTGGCCGCTGGCGTCGATGACCTCGCACGCCGCGTCGGGCCGCAGGCGGCGGACGGTCGCCTCGCCGCCCGGCGGGATCACCCGGTCGCCCCTCCCCCACAGTGCGCCGACCGGCATCGGCAGCTCGGCGAGGACGTCACGCAGGTCGGCGCGGGCGACCGCGCTGAGCGCCGGCCCGATCCGCCGCGCCCCGAGCGAGGCGTCGACGAGCTGGCGCACGACGGCCGGCTCGAGCGCCGCGCCGTCGACGACCCCGCCGGCCATCAGCAGCCGCCTGCCCCATGACCAGCCGGCCAGCGGCGCCGCGCGCCGTCGCACGGGGATGTACAGCTCGGCGGCGAGCCCCAGCGCGGCGGCCGCGCCGAAGCCGATCGGGCGCAGGCCGGCCGGCGAGACGAGCACCACGCTGCGCACTGCCGCCGGGCGCTGTGCGGCGAGCGTCAGCGCAACGGCCGCCCCCATCGAGTGGCCCACGAGGTCGTACGGTTCGGCCACGCCGCCGTCGCGCAGGTCCTGGCCCACGCGCGCGGCGACCGCGCTCAGGGGAAAGCCCCGCCCGACCGGGCGCGCCCGCCCGAATCCCGGCACGTCGAGGGTGACCACCTGCCGTGTCGCCGCCAGCCGCGGCGCGGCGTGCCGCCAGATCGAACGCGTCGGCGCGAGCCCGTGGATCAACACGAGCGGATCGCCGCTGCCGGTGATGTCGACGGCGCTCAACGCTGCGGCGGCGCGGCGAGCAGCTGCGCCGCCGCCCACAGCTGACCCGCCGCCGCGGCGCCGGCCATCGCGATGACGAGCGCACGCCCCTGCGGGGGGAGCGAGCGTCGCGCCGCGAGCGTGGCAAGCAGGTCGACGGCGTCGCAGAGCGCGAGCGTGCGCAACATCCGCGCGGCGACGGCGGGTCGGTCGACGACGTGCAGCGCCAGCCCGCCGAGCACGACCTCGCGTATCCCCAGGGCCCGCGCGGGCGCGGCGACCGCGCCGGCCGCGGCCTCGCGGCCGATCCAGACGCCGAGGCTCAGCCGCGGCGCGACGAGCAGTCCCGCGCCGATCGCGACACGACCCGCGGCGAGCGCGCGGGCGACGTCCCGCGCGGCCATCGGACTACTCGGCGTCGTGCGGCGCGATGGAGACGATGCGCTTGCCGCGCTGCTGGCCGAAGACGACCGTGCCCGCCGCGCGGGCGTAGAGCGTGTCGTCCTTGCCGATGCCGACGCCGGCGCCGGGGCGGAAGCGGGTGCCGCGCTGGCGGACGATGATCTCGCCGCCGCTGACGATCTCGCCGGCGAACGTCTTGACGCCGAGGCGCTGTGCGTTGGAGTCGCGCCCGTTGCGCGAGGAGCCGAGGCCCTTCTTGTGTGCCATTAGTGGTTCCTCCGGTAGGTGAGTGTGCCGTTGGACGGCTGCCGGCGCCGGCTGGCAAGGACGCAGGGAGGAAGGTGTGCCTCTGGCACATCGACGACCGAGGACGCCGCCAGGCGGTGATCGGCGGCCGCTCCAACGGCGCGCTGACCTGCTGGAGGGACCACTACCCCTTGACCTCCGTGATCTCCAGGCGCGTGAGCTCCTGACGGTGTCCCGTCGTGCGCTTGTAGCCGCGCTTGGGCTTGAACTTGAACACGCGCAGCTTCTCGCCGCGCTCGTGGGCCACGATGCGGGCCTTGACCGAGACCTTCTTCAGGCCGTCGGCGTCGAAGACCGCGTCGTCGGCCGCGTACAGCAGCGGCGCGAGCGCGACGGTCGCGCCCTCTTCGTCGGGCAGGCGCTCGACGAGCAGGGTCTGTCCCTCCTCGACGCGGTACTGCTTGCCACCGGTCTTGACGATTGCGTAGGCCATGATGAAAGAGGGTCTTAGCTTTCCGAAGCGGGTGTCGCGCCAGCCTCAGCCGTAGCGCGCGAACGGCGCCGACCGCCTCTGCGGCCGCGGCGCCGAGTCGTCGATTCTACGCCATCGTCTGCGGCACCGTCCTCGGCGCTCGCCCCCGCCGGGGCGGCCGGGGCAGCCGGGGCCGCCGGCGCGGCCGGCGCGACCAGAGCCGCGGGCGCGACGTCCTCCGGCGCGTCGAGCATCGTGGCGGTGGCCGACGTGCGGCCGGCGTGGTCGATGCGCACGAGGCGCTTGGCGCCGACGAAGCGTCCGCCACCCGCGACGCTGATGATGTAGCCGTCGATCTTCGCGACGGCGTCGTCGACGTCGTACATGTGCGGCTCGACGATGTGGACGAGCACCTCGTCGCCCTCGCGAAACGGCACGGCGCGCTCCATGACCTCCTCGCGCGAGCCCTCCATGAGGATGTCGAAGTGGTCGAGCGGCAGGCCCTCGGTCCCCGTGAAGTGAAAGCGCCGGCCGCTCTCCTCCTCCAGCGCGTGCAGCACCCGCTTGGCGTTGCCGGTGAAGATCGCGCTGACGCGCGGGTTCATCTGCACGAGGAACGCCTCGTGCTTCTTGGGCGCCTTCTTGGCGAGCGCCCGCAGGCGGCGCTCGAACTCGATCGCGATCGTCTCCTCGGACTTGATCACGCCGTCGCCGTCGCACGTCGGGCAGGGCCGGGAGATGATCTCGCGCACGCCCTCGGTGACGTTCTGGCGCGTCATCTCGACGAGCCCGAGCTTGGAGATCTCGGCGGTGAACGTCTTCGTGCGGTCCTCGTCGAGCGCCTTGCGCAGCGTCTTGAGCACCGCGTCGCGGTTGCGGGCGCGGGCCATGTCGATGAAGTCGATGACGATGATCCCGCCGATGTCGCGCAGGCGCAGCTGGTTGACGACCTCCTCGGC
>DASZDB010000520.1:0-2412 GCA_035942495.1 Solirubrobacteraceae bacterium | reverse complement strand
GCTCTCCGGAGGGCCGGGGGGAGATGACATGCGGGGAGGTGCGGGGCGGGATGCGGCCGACTACTCGGAGGCCGGCGGCAATGTGACGGTTGTGCTCGACGACGCTCCGAACGACGGCCAGGGCGGGGAAGGCGACAACGTGCGCAGCGACGTCGAGGACGTCCGCGGCGGCGGCGTCCAGGACACCTTCACCGGGAGCAGGGACGGCAACGACCTCGACGGCGGGGCCGGCGAGGACTACGTCGACGGTCGCGGCGGCCGCGACGAGCTGCGGGGCGGCACCTCGAGGGACGTCGTCCGCGCGCGGGACGGCAACCGTGACCTCGTCGACTGCGGCCGCAGCGCCGACTTCGCGATCGTCGACCGGCGGGATGTCGTGCGCAACTGCGAGCGCAAGGACGCGGGACGAGCGAGGGCGCGCCTGGGGCGGGACGTGGTCGTGCGGCCAAAGGGGGTGAGGCTTCAGTTCGGCTTGCCTCGATCTCGGCGCACAGTCCCGCTTCTCGACACGATCGGTGTCCCGGTGGCCACCACGCTCGACGCCCGCGGCGGGAGCTTGAGGCTCACGAGCGCGCGCTCGCGGGGCAAGAGCCAGTCGGCCACCTTCTCCTCCGGACTCTTCACCGTGCTTCAGGCGCGCTCGCGCCGCCCGATCACCGAGCTGCGGCTCAAGGGTGGTGACTTCCGCCGTTGCGGGACGCGCGCCGGAAGGGGCCGCGCGGGGGCAGCTCAACGCCGCCGCCGCACCATCCGCAGGCTTCGGGGCAATGCGCGTGGACGCTTTCGCACCCGCGGGCGCTACAGCGCGGCCACCGTTCGTGGTACCGACTACACGGTGGAGGATCGCTGCGACGGCACCTTGACGCGGGTGCGCAGGGGGGTCGTCCTCGTTCGAGACTTTCGGCGGCGCCGCACGGTCACGGTTCGCGCGGGACGCAGCTATCTCGCGCGGGCTCGACGGTAGTCAGGCACGACCTCTCGGCATCCGGCATCCGTCGTAAGGTGGGCGCCGTGCGCCTGATCGTTGCCCGCTGCGAGGTCCGCTACACCGGCCGGTTGACCGCGCTCCTCCCCGAGGCGCTGCGGCTGCTGATGATCAAGTCAGACGGCTCGGTGATGGTGCACGCCGACACGGGCGGGTTCAAGCCGCAGAACTGGATGACCCCGCCGACGGTGATCGAGGAGGAGCCCGGCCGGATCGTGGTGCGAAAGCGCGCGGGCTCGACGGAGGACCGCCTGGACATCCGCGTGGTCGAGGTGGTCTCGGACGTCACCCACGACATGGGTGAGGCCGCCGCACTCGAGAAGGAAGGGGTCGAGCGGGAGCTCCAGGAGCTGTTGGCCGACGCTCCGGCGCACTGCGGCGAGGGCTTTCGCCTCGTGCGACGCGAGTGGCCGACGGACATCGGCCCCGTCGACCTCATGTGCCGGGACTCGGAGGACGCGTGGGTTGCGGTGGAGATCAAGCGCGTGGCCACGATCGACGCCGTCGAGCAGCTCACCCGCTACCTGGAGCGGATCTGCGACGACCCCGGGTTCTCATCGTGTCGCGGGGTGCTGGCGGCTGCGCAGATCAAGCCGCAGGCGCGCGTGCTCGCGGAGTCACGCGGGATCGGCTGCGTCGAGGTGGACCCAGCCGTGCTGCGCGGCGAGCGCGTGCCGGACCTCACGCTGTTTGCGGGCTGAGCCGCCCCGGACCGCGTCAGGCGCGGCGGCTCTCGAGCCACAGCGACAGCGACATCAGCCCCCACAACTGGCGGCTGAGGTCCTCGCGGCCTTCCACGTGGTCGTCGAGCACCCGCGTGACCGCATCGGGGCGCAGGTAGCCCTGGCGCCCGATGGCCTCGGGTGAGAGCGCCTCGCGCGCGAAGGGCACCAGCTCGCCGCGAAGCCAGGCGGCCGCAGGGATCGAGAACCCCTGCTTGCGCCCGTAAGCCACCGAGGCCGGCACCAGCCCCCGCACCGCGCGACGCAGGAGGCGCTTCTTGCGCAATCCCCTCACCTTGGCAGCGGTGGGAAGGGCGAGGGCAAGGCCGGCGACGGCGGGATCCAGGAACGGCACCCGCACCTCGAGCGAGTGCGCCATGCTCGCGCGGTCGGTCTTCACCAGCAGGTCGTCCACCAGGTAGGTCACGGTGTCCACGTCCTGCAGGCGCGCCAGCGGCTCGGAGCCGGCCGTCTCGGCGTAGCGCGCGCGGTGGCCGTCCAGCGGGTGCCCCGCCCCGCGCCGCTCCGGCAGCAGCAGCTCGGCGCGCGCGGCATCGCTGAAGATCTCCTTCCAGCCCTGGTGGCGCTCGAGCGGCGGCCGGTCGGCGGCGCGGACGAAGCGCTTGAGGCGGTAGTCGAGGCTCACCTTGCGCGAGGAGCTCGGCAGGAGCTCCACCGCCGGGCGCGCCGCCGCGGCCACCGGCG
>DASZDB010000519.1:0-2593 GCA_035942495.1 Solirubrobacteraceae bacterium | reverse complement strand
GCGCGCGTGTCGTAGATCGGCGTGACCTGACGGATGATGCGGTCGTCGAGCAGGCGCTGCACGCGCGCGAGAACCTCCGCCTCGGTGAGCCCCGCGAGCTGCGCGACGGCGGCGTACGGCTTGGGCTGCAGCGGGAACTTGCCCTGCATGAGGTTCAGGACCTTGCGGTCGACGTCGTCGATCGGGGCCGCGGCGCCGTCCTTGCGCGATCGAATCTTGGGGGTGGGGGTCACAGCCATGCAGCGGCGTCCTTCGCGTGGTAGGTGATGACGATGTCGGCGCCGGCGCGCCGGATCGACGTCAGCGTCTCCAGGACCGCGGCGCGCTCGTCGAGCGCTCCCGCCGCGGCAGCGGCCTTGATCATGGCGTACTCGCCGCTGACGTTGTAGGCGGCAACGGGCAGCTTCGTCGCCTCCTTGACGCGGCGGATGACGTCGAGGTAGGCGAGCGCCGGCTTGACCATCACGACGTCGGCGCCCTCCTGCACGTCGAGCAGCGCCTCGCGCACCGCCTCGTTGCCGTTGGCCGGATCCATCTGGTAGGCGCGGCGATCGCCGAACGCCGGGGTCGAGCCGGCGGCCTCCCGAAACGGACCGTAGAAGGCGGAGGCGAACTTCGCGCTGTAGGCGACGATCGGCGTGTCGGTGAAGCCGTCCTCGTCGAGCGCCGCGCGCACCGCCCCGATGCGCCCGTCCATCATGTCGCTCGGCGCGACCACATCGGCGCCCGCGCGTGCGTGCGAGACCGCCGTGCGCGCGATGAGCTCCACGCTCGAATCGTTGTCGACGGCGCCGTCGGCGCGCAGCAGGCCGCAGTGGCCGTGGTCGGTGTACTCGCAGAGGCAGACGTCGGTCATCACGACGAGGTCGGGGTGGGCATCCTTGATCGCGCGGGTGGCGAGCTGGACGACCCCCTCGTCGTCGTAGGCGCCCGTGCCCTCGGCGTCCTTGTGCTCGGGGATGCCGAACAGCAGGACGGCGGGCAGGCCGCGCGCGGCGGCCTCGCCGGCCTCCTGCACAGCGGCCGAGATCGAGAGGCGGTCGATCCCCGGCATTGAGGCGATCGGCTGGCGACCGGCGTCCGGCCCCGACGCGACGAAGAGCGGCAGGACGAGGTCCGCCGGCGTCAGGCGCGTCTCGCGGACGAGGTCGCGCAGGACGGGCGTCGCGCGCAGCCGCCGCAGGCGGGTCGCGGGGAAGGGCATGGCTCAAGGGTACCCGCGCCATGCGGCAGTCTCGTTACATGCGGCGGGCCGGCGGCGGCATACTGGGCCGTGGCATGACCGGCTCTGTTGACGCGAGGGACTGGCGCACGCACGGCGTGCGGATCGTGCGCGCCGGGGAGCTCGACCCGAACACGCCGCAGACGCCGGGGATGAGCCGCGCGGCGGCGGTCACGACGGCGCGCGCCGGCGCCGAGAAGCTGTGGGCGGGGACGGTCGACATCGAGCCCGACGCGAGGACCGGCGCGCACCACCACGGGCCGGTCGAGAGCGTCATCTACGTCGTCAGCGGCCGTGCCCGCATGCGCTGGGGGGAGCGGCTGGAGTTCGTCGCCGACGCCGAGCCCGGCGACTTCATCTTCGTGCCGCCGTACGTGCCGCATCAGGAGATCAACGCGCTGACCGACGAGCCGCTCTCCTGCGTCGTCGTGCGGTCCGGGCAGGAGCCGGTCGTCGTGAACCTCGACCTCACCGACGTGGTCGACGAGCCCGAGCGCGTCCGCTGGGTCGACGACATCCACGACTAGGCGGGCCGCCAGCCGAGCGGGCGCGATCTCAGGCTCAGCCGCGGCGGGCGGTCCGCACCCTCTCGGTCGGGGGCTCGTCGGCGGCGGGGGCTTCGCCCGGCAGCGGCGGTGGCGGCTCGGGCGGCGGCTGCGCCGGGGGCGCATGGCCGCTGATCAGCGGCGACCCGGGGTTCCACGGCTCGAAGACGAGGTGGCGGCGTAGGTAGACGACCGTCTCGCGCAGCACGGCGGCGATCGGCAGCGCGACGAGAGCGCCGACGAGGCCGTACATCTGGCCGCCGAGCAGCAGCGCGAAGAGGACGAGCAGCGGGTTCAGCCGCAGCGCGCGGCCGAAGACGTTGGGCGCGACGACGTGGCCCTCGAGCTGCTGCAGCGCGAGAAACAGGAGCACGACCCACAGCGCCATGAGCGGATCCTGGACGAGTGCCACGAGGATGGGTGGCAGCGCGCCGATGACGGGTCCGACGTACGGCACGAGCTCCATCACACCGAAGAACAGGCCGAAGGCGAAGGCGTACGTCCGACCGTCGGGGAAGATCCCGAGCACGCCGAAGATCCAGAGCGCGACGCCCGCGGAGAACCCCATGATCGTGCTGAAGAGCAGCTGACCGCGCACGTAGCCGAAGACCGCGCGCTGAACACGCGTCGGGTAGTCGTCCTCCGGCGTGCCGTCGCCCGGCGGCATGACCGAGCGCACGAGGTGGCCGATCCGCGGGGCGTAGATGAGCATGTAGATCGACAGGACGACGATGAGGATCATGTGGAACGACAGCTCGACGAGCAGGCGCAGCAGCTCGCCCGTCAGCGTGACGATCTCGCCCGAGCCCTCGACGATCTGGTCCTG
>DASZDB010000518.1:0-2995 GCA_035942495.1 Solirubrobacteraceae bacterium | reverse complement strand
GCCCCTTCGAGGCGCGGCTTGGGCCACAGGACGGCGAGCGCGGCGAACGACGCGACGAGCACGACCGCCGCGCCCCAGCCGAACAGCCACTTCGGGATCGGCAGGTCCTCGCGCCCGACGATCCCGTGCGCGAGCGCGGGTTCGGGCGCGGTCACCAGCATGGTGCCGGCCGCGACGAGAAGCAGCGCGAGCAGGCGGCGCCGGTGCATTGCCAGCCAGTCTATGAATCGGCGGCTGGCCCGGGCGCCGACAGGCGCGGTGCTAGCTTGGCACGGCGTGCGAGCACCGCCCGACAAGGTCAGCGCACCGTTCTTCCCCAAGGGCGCTGAGTGGATCAACGTCGCGACGCTGCGCCTCGACCAGCAGGTCGGCCGACCGGTGCTCGTCGAGTTCTGGGACTTCTGCCGCGCGAACTCGCTGCGCACGCTGGGCTACATGCAGGCCTGGCACGCGCGCTACGCCGGCGCCGGACTGCGCGTGATCTCCGTCCACGCGGGCGGCTATCCCCCGTCAGAGGATCCGGCGCAGATCCGCGCCGCGGTCGCGCGGCTGGGCATCGAGCACCCCGTGCTGCTCGATTCGGACTTCGCGTTGTGGCGCGAGTACGGCAACGAGGCCTGGCCCGCGCGCTACCTGTTCGACCAGCGCCTGCGGCTGTTCTCCATGCACTATGGCGAGGGCGCCTACGCCGAGACACAGGACGAGATCTGCGAGCTGCTGGGGATCACGCCGGAGCCGCTCGTCGCGCTGCGGCCCGAGGACGCGCCGGATGCGCTCGTGGGCCGGCCGACGCCGGAGCAGCCGGGCGCGTGGTCGGGTCCATACGAGGCGGGGGCGGTGTGGGCGGTGCTGGAGCCGCTGGGCGCCGGCGCGGCCGTGCGCGTCAACGGCCGCACGGTGCCGGTCCCGCATGCCGGCTGCCACCGTCTCGTAGAGCACGAGCGCCACACGACGGGGGTGCTCGAGCTCGAGGTCGGCGACAGCGTGCGCTGCCACGCCGTGCAGTTCACCGCGGGCCTGATCGGCTGAGGGTTCGATCCCCTCAGGGACGTGGCGGCAGCACGTCCTGGACGCCGGAGAGCAGGATCGCGGGGTGGCGCCCCGCGACAAGCCAGTCGGCGAGTGCTGACACCGTGCGGTGCTCGACGGTCGCGTGCCCGAGCCGGGCACGCCCGCGGACGCGCACGGAGAACTCGCGCGGGCGGCCGTCCGGCCACACCTGCACGCAGCGAACGCTCCCGGCGAACGGCAGCCGGCGCCGGCGAGCCGGGGCGGTCACCGCCACCGCCCATCCGTCCCCGACCGCGGTCGCTCGTCCCGGTCGCCCGACGTCGCCGTCGAAGCGCGCGGGGACCTTCGGCAGCGCCCAGTTGGCGCGCCCACCGGCGATGCTCGGCTCGGAGTCCACGGCGATGAACGGCACGTGGCCGGCCAGCGGCCGCAGCAACAACGGCGCGCCGATGATCTCGCCGTACGGCCCGACCGGACCCTCGCGGTAGGCGATCAGCGCGCCGAGCGTGATCGGCAGGCCGGCCCGCGCGGACAGCTGCGGCGCCAGCATGTCGCGCGCGGCCGGAGTGGCGGGGTGACACCACAGCACCGCGTCGATCACGCTGCGCCACGGCGCGGCGGGGACCATCGGCGCAGTCTAGGGCCGGGGATCGGCCCGCAGCGCGGCGGCCGGCACGTCGCCGAGCAGGCGCTCCAACCGCGGCGGCCCGGCGTCGTCCAGCGCGATCGCGCCGCCGGGCCAGTACGGGCTTGCGGGGTCGGGGCCGCGGCGCATGAATGCCGTATCGAAGATCCAGCTGCCCGGGTTGTGCAGCTGCGTGCCGGCCGGCGTGAGCCATTCCGCAACCGAATCCGAGTCCAGCCGTCCCGGACGATGGGTGTGGCCGAAGATCAGGTGCGCCGGCGCGATCCGCAGCCGTCGCGCCGTCTCGACGATCGCGGCGAGGCCGGCGACCCGCAGGTCGCTCACCCCGATCTGCGCCTGGACCGGGCCGATCCCCGCCCGATTGGCGGCAAACACCCCGAGTCGGAACGGCACCGCCAGCGCGTAGGCGCGCAGCCGCCTGCCGCGGCCGCTGCCGGTCAGCCGCCGCCACGTGCCGACGGCGGAGCCGGCGCCGAGCACGGCGCGACCGTCTCCCCCGCGCTGCGCGCTCGCCTGGCTGATGGCGTAGAGCGGCGCCAGGACCGCTTCGTAGTCATCGGGCGTCGCCGGGTCGGGAAGCGCGCCGACCATCCGCGCGATGGCCCCCGCGACCAGACGCTCGGGCATCGGGATCGGGAAGTGCAGGTCGAGGTAGTGACCGTGCATCGCATAGACGTCGTCGCGCAGCCACACGCCGGGATAGGCCACCTCGACGCGCGCCGCCGCGAGAAAGCCGGCCAACCGCTTCGCGATCCACGATGCCGTGCCCGCGGGAACGCGCTCCTCGAGCGCCAGTGGGGGCGGCGCCTCGCGCCGCCCTCGCCAGTCCAGCCAGCCCGCGGCGATCGCGTGATCGTGGTTGCCGGGCACGACGATGACCTCGGCACCGGCCGGCAGCGCGGCTCCGATCGCACGCATGACCGGTTCGGCGCGTGCGAGCGCGTCGCGCGCCGGCCCGTGGCGCAGCTCGAGGGTGTCGCCGAGCAGGACGAGCCGGTCGACGGTCCCGAGCCGGGCCGCCAGCACGTCGAGTGCCGCCGGTCGCACGACGGCGTCGGCGTCGCTGCGGACGCCGATGTGCAGGTCGGAGATGACGAGCGTGCGCATCCGGGCGGGCGCGCAGCTAGGAACGCAGCGCGATCAAACCCTGGCGGCGAGGTCTTCGCGGATGCGCTTGGGCAGCATGAAGCGCACGTCCTCGCGCATGACCTCGAACTCCGAGACGTCCTGCACGCCACGATCGGTGAAGTACGTGACCAGCCGGTCGACGAGCTCCTCCGGCGCGCTGGCGCCCGACGAGATGCCGACGACGCGCTTTCCCTCGAGCCACTCCTCGGC
>DASZDB010000517.1:0-10081 GCA_035942495.1 Solirubrobacteraceae bacterium | reverse complement strand
CATGGTTGCGCGTCGTCCCGACGACGTGGCGCGAACGTCGGTCTTTGCGCGCGTATGATCGGCGCCCGTGGAGAGCCTCGACGACGTGTTCGCTGCGCTGCACCCGCTGCTGGCCCGCCACGCGGACTCGCTGAACGTCGTCAAGGACGAGCCCGGCGACCTCCAGGTCCAGACGCGCAAGCTCGGGCCGAGCGGCACCGCGATGTCGTTCGGCGCCGTGAAGCTCCGCGCCGAGAGCGTGCGGTTTCAGCTCATGCCCGTCCACAGCCACCCGGCGGTGATCGCCGACCTCAGTGCCGCCCTGCGCGAGCGCATGCGCGGCGGGGGCAGCTTCGACTTCGAGCCGCAGACGCTCACACCGGAGCTCGTCGAGGAGCTGTCGGCGCTCGTCGACGGCGGCCTCGCGGTCTACCGGGCGGACAAGCTGGCCTGAGGCGAGCGACCGGCGCGGCTACGGCACGGGCTGCGGGGGCGACAGCGGACCCGGACTGACCGCGCGCGGCTCATGGGGGAACGGCGTGAACGACAGCGATGCCAGGTTGTCGAGGCGGTTCGCCGCGAGGCCGGCGTAGGACAGCGTGTAGAGCGCGTCGCCGATCACGAGCGACCGCCCGATCTCCGGCGTGTAGCCGCCCTCGCCGGGCCCCGCCGGGTGCACGACCCGCCCGACCTCGGCGATGGCCGTGCTCCCGATCCGGAACCCGACCGCGCCGCTGAAGCGCGTCTGCTCGCTGAACGACGTCAGCGGGATGACCGCGAGGTTCGACGGATCCCAGAACAGGAACGCGTGCGGGTCGAACTCGGCCGACGAACTGGCGCCGCCGCCCAGCGAGACGTTCGCCCTGCGCGCCGGCAGCCGCGGGTTGGACACGTCGAAGAGCGACAACTGGGTGCCGAGCGTGCGGCCCTGCG
Organism: Solirubrobacteraceae bacterium; assembly: GCA_035942495.1. Lineage (GTDB taxonomy): Bacteria > Actinomycetota > Thermoleophilia > Solirubrobacterales > Solirubrobacteraceae > CADCVQ01. Next base: position 9,169 of record DASZDB010000517.1, on the reverse strand, counting down.
CGCTGGCGTCCTGGCCGACCCCGAGCAGCAGGTCGTCGGAGATCGGGTGCAGGTAGGCGGAGTAGCCGAGGATCTTCAGCTCCCCGACGACGCGCGGATCGGTCTTCTTGGAGAGGTCCAGCGTGTAGAGCGGGTCTACCTGGCGGAACGTCACGACGTAGCCCTTGTCGCCGACGAAGCGCACGGCGTAGATCTGCTCGCCGCGGCCCAGGCCGCCGACCCGTCCGACGAGGTCGAGCGAGCGGCCGTGCTCGGCCAGCACGGTCACGAAGGACTCGCTGTCGCCGTCCGCGCGGCCCTCGAACCAGACCGGCTGCTCGGTCGACGCCACGCGCAGCGCGCCGTCGTGCTCGGACATCGAGTACTGGTTGAGCACGAAGCCGGTCACGCTGCCCGACGACGCGAAGCTCGTCGCGTCGGGCTTGGAGATGTCGAAGCGGTGAATGTCGGTGCGGCTGCGTTCGGGCACGGTGCGGCCGGCCTCGAGCGCGCGGACGTAGCGCTGCGAGGCGACGTAGAGCCCGGTCGCCGACGCGTACACCGTCTGCGCGCCCGCCATGATCGCGTCACGGTCGACGTTGAACAGGCCTTTGTCGAGGTCGATCGTAAGCACGGTCAGCAGGTCGAGGCCCGAGAAGCGGCGCGGGTGGCGCACGTCGTCGCAGGCGACCATCGAGCGGCGGAACGTCTTCCCGGATAGGCGGCTGCGGAGGACCGTCCGCGGGACGAAGGTCCGCAGCGAGGCGCGTCCGACCGCGGCGGGGCGGATCGCACTCGGCGACGCGCTGACGACGACGCGCGCGGTGCCGCCGGTCATCCGAGCGTCGACGAGCGCGCCCTCCATCGTCATCGTGCGCCGGACGTTCATCGCGGCGGGGTCGCTCACGTCGAGCTCGCTGATGACGACCTGCGAAGCCGAGATGATCACGCCCGAGGCGAGCGGCACGCCGCCGTAGGAGTTGCTCATGACAAGCAGGCGGTCGCCGCGCAGCAGCAGCTGATGGCCGTAGGCACCGTCGAGCGCGAGCGTTCCGACGAGCCGGGGCGCGTCGCCGCTGACATCGATCGCGTGCAGCTTGGCGTCGGCGACGGCGAAGACCGTGCGGCCGTTGGTCTTGACGATGTCGGGCTCGTCGACGCCTGCCTCCTGGACGTTCGTCTGCGAGAACTCCGGCGTCGCCCGGCCGGGCGACGGGCTCGCGGCCCCCGGCGCCGACGGGGCGGCTTGCGCCGCCGGCGCGGGCGTGCCGGGCACCGCCACGGCGTCGTTCTGCACCGGCCCCTCGAGCACCTGCGCCTGCAGCACGCCGGCCCGCGTCGGCACGCCGGTGCGCCCACCCGTGCGCCGCGCATTGCGGCGCGCATAGCTCAGCAGGGACGCACACGACGGAAAGGCCGGCAGCGCCGACGGCTTGACGAGCCGTTTGCTCGCGGCGGGCGCCGACACCGGCGCGACAAGACCGGCCGCCAGCACGGCGAAGGCGGTGAGCGCGACGAGCGACGCCCTCAGGCTCGATGGTATGCGTTGCGCCGACGCGATCATGCCGTCCGCCCCTCCTTTGGTTGTGCCTGTGGCGACACTACGCGCTCGACGGAGTTGCGTCACATGGCGCCAGTCGCTCCGCCAGCCCTGGATGAGCTCGGCGCGGCCGCAGCCCGACTACGAACCCGCAGACGCGCGGGGCGTCGCGCCTGAGCCCCCGGTCCCGCTGCGGCCGACGACGCTGTGGGACTGCCCGAGCGCGCGCTCGGCGAGCAGGCTCGCGCGCCGCACGAGCTCCGCGGGTCCGCGCCGCAGCCGCCGGGCCGCACGTGGCGCGCGTGTCGAGGCCACGAGCCGCTGCTGTCGCCGTCCGCCGCTGACGCGGTCGTCGACGGTCACCGCGGCGCGCGCCACGCGGGCGACCGCCTCGTCGTCACGCGCCGATTCGCGCCCCGCGTGGACCCACGCGTAGCGCAACGCCAGCCCGGCGGCGAGGTAGCAGACGCTCGCAGCGTGGTGCGCGCGGGGGCCCAGTCGCCCGCGCATGAGGTGCAGGACCAGTCCGCCCCGCATCCCCCACGTCGCTGCGCGGAAGATGCGTCCGGCGGCGCCATGCTCGAGGCTGAGGCCCGCGCGCCCCAGCCGGCGCTCGTTGATCGAGGAGAGCAGCAGCTCGCCGGCCATCGCACCGGCCTCGATCCCGCCCAGCGCGCTGCGCGTCGGATGGCCGATCGGCAGGCCCGCGGCCACGAGCGTCAGCCGCGTCGCCGCGGCACCCGTCGCCGCCGCGGTGCAGACGAAGATCGGGCCGAGGAACAGGCGGCTGCGCGCCCACAGCGGCACCGCCGTCGCCGCGAGCAGCACGCCGGCGTAGGAGCCGACGTAGCCCCCGATGACGACGTTCGCGCCGCCGATCGCGCGCGCGGCACGGGAGCGGCCGAGCACGTCGGCGCCGACCGCGGCGGTCGCGAGCCCGCTGAACGCGACGAGCGACCACGTGCCGAGGTTCATCGGCGAGCGCGGCTTGAAGATCCGCAGCATGTTCAGAAAGCGCGCGGGGCGACCGAGGTCGGCGATCAGCAGCGCGGGCGAGGGCGCGACCGCTGCGAGCGCGACCTTGCGCGCGATCGCGGCGGAGCGATGGTCTCCGGCGAGGTCGCAGGCCGCGGAGACGAACCATGATCCGGTGGCGACGCCGCCACACCAGAAGTACAGCGGTACCTGCCAGGTCCAGACGGGCGCGTTGAGGACCGGGCCGTGCACGGGTCCGAGGTCGCCGCCGCGCATCCGCCGGTTGACCTGCGCGACGACATCCATGTCGGCGGGGGCGGTCGCCGCGTAGCGCGTGTCGTCCTTGAAGAGATACGACCACGCCGCGTCCTGCCAGCGCGCACGCTGCAGAGCGACATGAGCGCCGGGCGCCGACCGCCGCCAGTCGCCCGGCTCGCCGTGCGTGCCGAGCGCGGGCGTCGTGTCGCGCCGGGTCATCGCGACCAGCCCCGGATCGCGCGCCGCCGCGCGCGGGCACCGCGGCCGCGCGGGAGCGGCCTGCGCCCGGCGCCAAGAAACGCCGCGGCCGCTCCCGCCGCGGCGAGCAGGGCCGCGCCGTACGCCGCGGCCGTTGCCGGGATGACGTTCTCCTGGATCGGCGACTCGGCCTGCGCCGGCAATCCGTAGCGCTCGGGCGGCTCCGTCAGCAGGAAGAACGCGCCGAGGCCGCCGGCCAGCTCGTCGGCGGGCTCGTCCGCGGCGCCGTAGAGGTAGGCGTCCGCGATGCCGCGCGCGTGCAGCTCGCCGACGCGCCGCGCGGCGATCTCGACGAGCTCGTCGTAGAGCCCGAACTGGATCGAGTCCGTCGGGCAGGACTTCGCGCACGCCGGCTCGAGGCCGTCCTGCAGGCGGTCGTAGCACAGCGTGCACTTCGCGGCGCGTCCATCGGCGGGGTCGCGCGCGACGACGCCGAACGGACACGCGGGCACGCAGTAGCCGCAGCCGTTGCAGACGTCGGCCTGCAGGACGACCGTCTCGAACTCCGTGCGGATGAGCGCACCGGTCGGGCACGCGTCCAGGCAGCCCGCGTTCGTGCAGTGCTTGCAGACGTCGGACATGAACAGCCAGTCGTCCATCGCCGCGACGGCGGCGGCGACATCGATCGCCGCGTCGGCCCCGCCACGGTTCGCGCGCTGCGCGGCGACCGCGACGAGGTCGAGGTCGCCGGAGCCCGAGCCGCCGAGGTCGGTCCGGCCGCGGCCGACCGCGGGGATATCGGGCAGGTGACCGCCGTCGATCTCGACGAAGCGGACGTGGCGCCACGTCGACGCGCCGAGCGCGCCGGTGTGGTCGTAGGAGCCGCCCTTGCCAAAGCGCGCGCCGTCGGCGGGCAGGTCGTTCCATTGCTTGCAGGCGACCTCGCAGGCCTTGCAGCCGATGCAGACCGTGGTGTCGGTGAAGAAGCCCATCCGCTCGGCAGGCTTGTGGATCGCGATCTCGGTCGGGGCGGCGCGCGTCGTCACGTGATCTCCGACGGGTACTCCGCGGCGGGATCGTCCTCGTCGGACGCGACCGGCCGGTCGAGCCGGGCGTCCGCGAGGCGCGCCGTGGCCGGCCCCGCCCGGCGCCCTGCGCGCACGTTGCACGTGAAGGCCTTGGACTCCTGGATGCTGACGTTCGGCTCGCCCGACAGCGCACCGAGGTCGTTCGTGCTGTCGCCGCGCACCTCGCCGGCGAAACCCCAGTGGTACGGCAGGCTGATCTGGTGTACGAGGCGCCCGTCGATCCGCAGCGGGCGGATGCGCGGCGTGACCTTCGCCAGCGCCTCGATCTCGCCGCGCTCGGTCTCGATCGTCAGCCAGCCGGCGTCCTCGATGCCGCGATCGGCCGCCAGCGCGGGATCGATCTCGGCGAACATCTCCGGCTGCAGCTCGGCGAGCCAGGGCAGGTTGCGGCTCATCGCGCCCGCCGTGTGGTGCTCGGTGAGGCGAAACGTCGTCGCGACGATCGGATAGCGGGGGTCGCCCGTAGTGTGCAGCGGGTTCTCCGGGCGCTGCCAGCGGATCGCCGCCGGGTTCGCGTCGAGGTCGGGGTGCAGCGCGTTGGGCAGCGGCGACTCGAGGGGCTCGTAGTGCGTGGGCATGGGCCCGTCGAGCAGGCCGCTCGGCGCAAAGAGCCGGCCGCGGCCGTCGGGCATCATGATGAAGGGGTCGTCACCGGAGATCGCATCCATCGCGAGCGCATCGGCCGGGGCCTGGTAGTCGGGCCGTTTGTCGACGGGGAAGTCGGGGACGTCGTAGCCGGTCCAGCGGCCTGCCGGGTCGTCCCACCAGACGTAGCGCTTGCGCTCTGACCAGGGCCGCCCGGCGGGATCGGCGGATGCTCGGTTGTAGAGGACGCGCCGGTTCAGCGGCCAGGCCCAGCCCCATTGCGGCGAGACCCAGCCGCCGGGCGCAGCGATGTCGCCGGGGTCACGCCGGCGCGCCTGGTTGACCCCGCCCCGAAAGCAGCCGCTGTAGATCCAGCAGCCGCAGGCCGTCGAGCCGTCGCTGCGCAGGGCCGTGAAGTCCGGCAGCGGCGCGCGGGTCGAGACGTCGTAGCCGTTGATCTCGCGCGCGACCGCCTCGGCGTCGGGTTCGCGCAGGACGCCGCACTCCGGGTAGTCCCAGGTGAGGTGGCAGATCGGCCAGTCGCGCTCCCGCGTGGAGCCCGCGTAGTGCGCCTGCACGCGCTTGGCGAGGTGGTGCATGAACCACAGCTCCGAGCGCGCGTCGCCGGGCGGCTCGAGCGCCTTGTCGCGCCACTGCAGCAGGCGCTGGGTGTTGGTGAACGTGCCCTCCTTCTCGATGTGCGAGGCCGCCGGCATGAGGAAGACCTCGGTGGCGATGTCCTGTGTGCGCAGCTCACCCGAGGCGATCTCGGGGCCGTCCTTCCAGAACGTCGCGCTCTCGATCTCGCTGAGGTCGCGCACCACGAGCCACTTCAGGCTGGCGAGCGCCCGCCGCTGCAGCCCCGAGTGCTGCGATCCGACAGCCGGGTTCTGGCCCATGACGAAGAGCCCGTCGACGCCACCGTCGATCGCGCGCAGCATCGTCGCGAAGTGCGAGTGGTTGCCGGTGAGCTTGGGCAGGTGCGCGAAGCCGAAGTCGTCGGCCGCCGTCGCCGCGTCGCCGAACCACGCCTTCAGCAGCGAGACGAGGTAGGCGTCGTAGTACGCCCACCACCCGCGCGCCCTGCCGCCGGACTCGATGTGGTCGGCCAGCGTGACGGCGTGTGCGCGCGCGTGCGGCATCCTGAGGTAGCCCGGCAACATGTCAAACAGCGTCGGGATGTCGGTCGAGCCCTGGATGGAGGCGTGGCCGCGCAGCGCCATGATCCCGCCGCCGGGACGGCCGATGTTGCCCAGCAGCAGCTGCAGGATCGAGGCCGCGCGGATGATCTGGACACCGGAGGTGTGCTGCGTCCAGCCGACGGCGTAGCAGAGGGTCGTCGTGCGCTCGCGGCCGGAGTTCTGCACGAGCGTCTCGGCGACCGCGCGGAAGTCCTCGGAATCGATGCCGCAGATGCGCTGCACCATCTCCGGCGTGTAGCGCGCGAAGTGACGCCGTAGGACCTGAAAGACGCAGCGCGGGTGCTGGAGCGTGTCGTCGCGCTGCGCGGCGGCGCCGTCCCCCGCGTAGCCCCACGTCGTCGTGTCGTAGGAGGCGGTCTGCGGATCGAAGCCCGAGAACACACCGCCGAGGTCCTCGGTGTCCTGGAAGTCCTCACGCAGGATCGTCGGCGCGTTCGTGTAGCTCACGACATACTCGCGGAAGTACGCCTCGTTCTCGATGACGTGGCGGATCAGCCCGCCGAGGAAGGCGATGTCCGTCCCGGCGCGGATCGGCAGGTGGACGTCGGCGAGCTGACTCGTGCGCCCGAACCGCGGGTCGACGTGGATGATCTTCGCCCCGCGCTCCTTGGCCTTCATGACCCAGCGAAAGCCGACCGGGTGCGCCTCGGCCATGTTCGACCCCTCGATCAGGATGCAGTCAGCGTGCTGAAGGGCCTGCAGGAAATCGGTGGCGCCGCCGCGCCCGAACGAGGCGCCCAGACCGGGCACCGTGGACGAGTGTCATATGCGCGCCTGGTTCTCGATCTGGATCGCGCCCATCGCCGTGAACAGCTTCTTGATGAGGTAGTTCTCCTCGTTGTCGAGCGTCGCGCCGCCGAGGTGCGCGAACGCCAGCGTGCGGTCCACGCGCCAGCCCTGACGGTCAACCTCCTGCCAGCCGTTCTCGCGAGCCGCGATGACGCGAGCGGCGATCATGTCCATCGCCTGCTCGAGCTCGAGCTCCTCCCACTCCGTACCGCCGGGCCGGCGGTAGCGGACCTTCGTCAGGCGCCCGGGCTGCTGGATGAGCTGACGCGAGGCGGCCCCCTTCGGGCAGAGCGTGCCCTGGTTGATCGGCGAGCGCGGGTTGCCCTCGATGTCGACAAGCTCGCCGTCGCGGGTGTAGACGAGCTGCGCGCAGCCGACCGCGCAGTACGGGCACACCGACTCGGTGACCTTCAGCCCGGCGATCCGCGACCCCGCCTCGTGCGTCAGCGACGAGGCCGCCGAGGGACCCATCCCCCAGTCCAGCGTACGCCCGAGGATCGGCAGTCGGCGCGCGCGCTCGAAGGCGCTGGGCCGCGCCCCCGGCCTACTGCCCGGCATCGTGCTCGCCCGACATGCGCGGGCATCTACCCGCTGAGCGGCCATGGCAGCCAGGCTCGGGGTCAGGCGGCCGGCGGCTGACTCGCCGTCGGCAGCGCGCCGGCTCGCGCCGCCTCGCGGGCGACACGGCGCGCGTCGGAGAAGGCGTCCTTGGAGCCGAGCAGGACGATGCCGATCCGGCGGCTGCCGCGCTTGACGATCGCCACGAGGCAGAACCCGGCGGGCCTCGTATAGCCCGTCTTGAGGCCGATCGCGCCCGGGTAGTGGTCGCGCAGCAGGTGGTTGGTCGTGTACAGCGTGAACTTCCTGCCCGAGCCCGGCCAGACCCGCGCGTAGCTCTTGCGCGCGATGCGCGCGATCCGCGGCTCGCTCATCGCCCGCATCGCCAGCGCCGCGAGATCGACGGCGCAGGAGCGGTTGCGGCGATCGAGCCCGTGCGCGTCGGCGAAGTGCGTGCACGTCAGGCCGAGCAGGCGCGCACGCTTGTTCATGAGCGCCACCCAGGCGCGCTCGGATCCCGCGCCGGCGACGGCGAGCGTGACGGCGGCGTTGTTGGAGGAGGCGATCAGCAGGGCCTTGAGCAGCACGTTGGCGTTCACACGGCGCCCCGGCCTGAGCCCGCTCATGCGCGAGCCGCCGACGCGATCGGAGACCCGCGGCACGCGCACCGTCTCGTGCGGTTCGAAGCGCTCGACCACCAGCAGCGCGGTCATGATCTTCGTCAGGCTGGCGATCGGCCGCACGGCCGTCGCATTGCGGCGCCACAGGATCGTGCCGTCGCCCAGGTCGAAGGCGAGGGCCGACTTCGGGCCGCGCCTGAGGCGCAGGTACGGCATGAGCGACGGCTGGGCGAGATCCACGCGCGACGCGCCCGCCGGCGCAGGCAGCGGCCCGACCTCGCGCTGCAGGTCTTCGGCCGGTACCGGCGGCGGCGGCCGCTCGACGGTTCGCGTCACGGCCCGGCGGGCATCGGCGCCGCCGGAGGAGAACCCGCCCGCGACGAACAGCGCTGCTGCGCCCGCCCCCGCGACCGCGACGATCAACGCCAGCAGTCTCACGGACGCCCGCCGCCTGCGGCCACGGCGGCGCCGCGACGCCTACGCGGCGGCTTCGGCCGTCGCGCCCTGCACGGCGGCCGGCTCTGCCGGCTCGACCGCGCCCTCCGTCGGCTCCGGAGCGCTCCTGCCGCCCTCGCGCGCCCACGGCTCATCGAACTCCACCCGCCACTTGCCCTCCTCGCTCTGCTGCAGCGCAAGCTTCGCACGGAACGACCGCCCGCTGCGGCCCTTGAAGCCGGTGACCGGCTTGGCCGTACGGCCCGTCGCGATCAGCTCGCGCGCGACGGCGAGCGGCAGCGTCTTGCCGGCCTTCGCCTTCCAGATGACGAAGCCGCAGCCGGGGTCCTCGCGCGACCAGCACGAGTAACCCTTGCGGTTCTCCTGGATCGTGCGGCCGCAGACCGGGCACGGCCCGAGCGTCGCGCGCGGGATCTTGACGTCCTTGAGCTTCGCGTCGAGCTCCGAGACCGTCGAGCCGGCGAACTCGGCGATGTCGCGCATGAAGCGCTCGCGGGTCACCTCGCCGGTCTCGATCTGGGTCAGGCGCCGCTCCCAGTCGCCGGTGAGCTGCGGCGAGGTCAGCGGATGCCCGTCGAGCAGGCGGACCACGTTCTGGCCCTTCTCCGTCACGACCAGTGCGCGTCCCTCGCGCTCGACGTAGCCGACGTCGATGAGCCGCTCGATGATCGCCGCGCGCGTGGCCGGGGTGCCGATCCCCGACTCCTTCATCGCCTCGCGCGCCTCCTCCTCGTCGACGAGCTTGCCGGCGGTCTCCATCGCGCCGAGCAGCGACGCGTCGGAGAACCGGCGCGGCGGCTTGGTCTCGCGCTGCAGCGACTCGACCTCGCGCGTGTCGACCTCCTCGCCCTTCTCGAGCTTGGGGAGCTGCTGGTCGCGGCCCTCGTCCTCGGCGTCGCCCTCCCCCGCGTCGGCGAGCTC
>DASZDB010000516.1:0-3359 GCA_035942495.1 Solirubrobacteraceae bacterium | reverse complement strand
CGCGCGCTGCTGACCGCGATCGCCTCGGGGTTGGCGTCGATGAGCACGAAGCGCCGGCCGAGCTCGCGACAGACCGCGCCGAGCGTGCCCGAGCCGGCGAACGGATCCAGGCACCAGCCGGCCGGCCGCGACGACGCGGCGACCATCCGGCGCACGATGCCGACGGGCTTCTGCGTCGGGTAGCCCGTCTTCTCGCGCGAGTTCGTCGGCACGATGGTGTGCCACCAGCAGTCGCTCGGGCGCTTGCCGCGCGCGGCCTTCTCGGGGCCGACGAGACCGGGCGCCATGTACGGCTCGCGGTCGACCTCGTCGTCGTCGAAGTGGTAGCGCTCGCGGTCGCGTACGTAGACGAGGATCGTGTCGTGCTTGGCCGGCCAGCGGCGCTTGGGCCGCCCGCCGTAGTCGTAGATCCAGATCAGCTCGTTGAGGAAGCACTCCGGGCCGAAGATCTCGTCGAGCGCGAGCTTGCAGCGATGCGACTCGCGGTAGTCGAGGTGCAGGTACAGCGTGCCGTGCGGCGCGAGCAGTTCCCGCACGCGCTCCAGGCGCGGCGCGAGGAAGCCGCCGTAGTCGGCGAACGTGTCGGCGTAGCGCATGTCGCCGCGACGCTGCTCGCCGCCGGTGTTGAACGGCGGGTCGAGGTAGGCCATGTCGAACGTACCGCCGGGCAGCGTCGTCATCGCCGCGAGGTTGTCGCCCGCGATGAGCAGGTCGTCGTCGAGACGGGTCGGGGCGCCGGCTCGGAGGGTGCGCATCGTGCGCGGAGCCTACGGCGGGGCACGGTCGGCGCCGCCGTCGTCGAGCGGCGCCCACGCGAGGACGACCGAGGTTGCGACCTGGCGGTCCGGAATGGTCCAGTACTCCTTGAGCAGCACCGCTGAACGCTCTGGCCCCACGCGCACGAAGCCGTGGCGCTCGTAGAAGCGGATCGCCCACTCGGCGGCTGCCCACGTGCCGACGAGCGTGCGCCGCGTGCTGCGCCGCTGCAGGTGCTCGAGCAGCGCCCCGCCGATGCCGCGCCCCTGGTGGGCCGGCGCGACGTAGGCGTGGCGGATGAGGTCGACCTCGCGCACGGGTTGCGAGCCCATGACGCCGACGAGCGCGCCGTCGGCCTCGCAACCCCAGAACGCGACGCCGCTCGTCATCTCGGCGGCGAGCGCCGCCGCCGGCATGTACGGCTCGTGCCAGCGATCGGCCGGGATCACGCCGCGGTACGCCTCGGCGGCGGCGTTCACGATCGCGAGGATCGCGCCGCGCTCGTCGTCGTTGCAGGGCCGGATGCAGGACACAGCGGCAATCTACGGCCACCGTGTCCGCAACCGGGCGGGCGAGGGTACGCCGCCGGGATGAACCGAAACGCTCTGGTCGTCGTCGCACTCTGCGCCGGACTCGTCGCCGGCTGCGGCAACACCGACGTGCAGCCCGACCTGACGCAGGTCGAACGTCGCGTCGGCACCCTCGTCGGCGACAACGAGGGTGGTGCCGCGGAGGCCAAGTGCGCCGCGGCGTCCGGGGTCCGCGCGTACGAGTGCGAGGTGAGCGTGAACGGCCTGAAGAGCACGTACGGCGCGCGCGTCAGCGCCGACGGCGAGAAGATCGAGCTCGAGAAGCGCTGACAGCGCGCGGCGCGCTCGCGATTTGCGAGGGTGTGAGCGGATGGCGTCCCTCGTTCGCCGCGTGCTCGTGCTGCTCGTCGTCGTCGTCCTCACGGTCGTCGCCGTCGTCGTGCTGTTCGAGGAGGAGACATCGAGCCCGCCGCTCGTGCCGGGCACGTCCGTCGACAACGACCCGCTGACCTACACGGAGGGCCGCGAGGACGAGTTCGCCGCTGCTGCGGCCCGCGGGCACGCCCACGTCATCTACGCCAAGTCGCCGGGCGGCGCGCGGGCGAGCGCAGAGCGGGTCGCGCGGTACCGGTCGCTCGTCGAGGCGGCGGCCGAGACCGCGGACATCGAGCCCGACACGCTGGAGGGCCTGGTCCTGCTCGAGAGCGCCGGCCGCGCCGACGCGGCGGCCGACCCGCTGCTCGAGGGCGCAGTCGGGCTCACGCAGATCCTCGCCGAGACGGGGCGCAACCTGCTCGAGATGCAGGTCGACCCGGCGGGCGCGCGCCGGATCGGACGCTCGCTGCGGCGTGCGCAGCGTGCCGGCGACACCGCGCTCGTGGAGCGCCTGCGCGAGCGGCGGCGCCGGATCGACGAGCGGTTCGACCCGCCCAAGGCCCTCGCCGCGACGGCCCGCTACCTGATCATCGCCCGCGAGGAGCTCGGCCGCGCCGACCTCGCCGTCCAGAGCTACCACATGGGCATCGGCAACCTGCAGAACGCGCTGCGCGACTACGGCGAGGACGACATCTCCTACGCGCGGCTGTACTTCGACTCGACGCCGACGCACCACGCGAAGGCCTACCGTCGGCTGGCCGCGCTCGGCGACGACTCCGCGACGTACCTCTGGCGCGTCAACGCCGCCCGCGAGATCATGCGCGTGTACCGCTCCGACCCGCAGCAGCTCGAGCGCCTCTCCCAGCTGCACAACGCGAAGAACTCGGCTGAGGAGGTCCTGCATCCGCAGACCGCGACGGAGCAGTTCACCTCGCCCGACGACCTGCGCGACGCCTACGACGACGGGCGCATCGTCGCGCTGCCGCGCGCGGCCCTGCTCGAAAGGGGGATCCGGATCGACGGTGCGATGGGCGAGCTGGCGGGGCGCCTGAAGCGCTCGCGCTCGACCTACCGCGCGCTGCGCAAGCCCGCGCTCGACCTGCTCGCCTACGTCGGCGCGGGCGTCAAGTCGATCTCAGGCGACGAGCCGCTCGTCGTGACGAGCACCATTCGCGACAAGGCATACCAGCGCCTGCTGCTGCGCCGCAACCGCGAGGCGACGCCGAACTACTCGCTGCACACGACCGGCTGGTCGTTCGACATCCTGCGCCGGTACGTATCGCGGCCGCAGGCGCTGGCGTTCGAGTTCATGCTCGAGCGCCTGCAGTCGCACAACCTCATCGCATGGGTGCGCGAGCCGGCCGCGATCCACGTGACCGTGTCACGCGACGCAGACCGGCTGGCGGCGGTCGTCGACCCGTAGCGTCAGCTGAGCAAATCGCGCACGTGCGCCGCGACGTTCGCGGGCGTGATGCCGAGCTCCTCGAGGACGGTCTCGCCCGGTGCCGAGGCGCCGAAGCGGTCGATCGAGACCATCGCGTCGGCGTAGCGCTCCCAGCCCATCCGCACGCCGGCCTCGACGGAGACCGTCGGCAGGTCGATCGGCAGCACCGAGGTCTTGTAGTCCTCGTCCTGCTGCTCGAAGAGCTCCCACGACGGCATCGAGACGACGCGCACCGCCACGTCGAGCTCCTCGGC
>DASZDB010000515.1:0-1567 GCA_035942495.1 Solirubrobacteraceae bacterium | reverse complement strand
GGCCTTGCTGGGGCATGCGTATGTGGTCTCGGGGCGTGTCGAAGCCGGGATGTCGCTGATCGACGAGGCGATGGCCGCCGTCGCCGGCGGCGAGGTCGCGGGTGTCGACTCGATCGGCGAGATCTACTGCAGGCTGTTGGGCGCCTGTGAGCGCACGACGGATGTCAGGCGTGCTGAGCAGTGGATGGCGGCGGCGCGACGTTTTGTTGCGTGGGGTGATTTCGTGGCGCCGACCTGTCGGTTGCATTACGGCGGGATCCTGATCGCGGTGGGTCGTTGGGCCGAGGCCGAGCAGGAGTTGCTCGCCGCCGCGCGCATCTTCGACGGTGGCTACCGCGGGATGCGTGCTGCGCCGTTGATCAGGCTTGCCGGCCTGCGCCTGCGACAGGGACGCTTTGAAGAGGCAGAACGGTTGCTGGAGGGCTGCGAGTCGCGCGCGGCGGCGAGGCAGGTGCTGGCAGCGATCGCGCTGGCGCGCGGCGACTTGGCGCTCGCCGAGGACCTCGCGCGCTTGTGCCTCGAGGGACAATCCGCCGGGCCCGGTTGTGTCCCGCTGCTGGAGCTGCTGGTGCGTGTCCATCTGGCTCGCGACGATGTCGCCGCCGCGCGGGAGGCAGTCGATCGACTGGCGGCGATGGCTGACGGATCTGCCAACCCCATGCTCGCGGCTGCCGCCGACGTTGCGGCGGGACGGGTTCTCGCCGCAGAAGGTGACGAGCGTGCCGCGTCGCGTCTGCAGGCGGCGCTGGACGAGTTCACCGAGCTTGACCTGCCGCTCGAGGTTGCCCGGGCACAGCTCGAGCTCGCCAGAGCACTGGCCCCTCGAGCGTCCGCAGGTGCCGTCGCCGAGGCGCGTCTGGCGCTCGCGGCCTTCGAGCAGCTCGGCGCCGGCGCTGATGCCGACGCGGCGGCAAGCCTGCTCCGCTCACTCGGCGTCAAGGCTGCCCGCGCCGGCCCGAGAGGCATCGGTCTGCTGACCAAGCGCGAGCGCGAGGTCCTCGAACTGCTCGCTGTGGGCTTGTCGAATCCCGAGATCGCGGCGCGGCTGTACCTCAGCCGCAAGACCGTGCAGCACCACGTCGCTCGCGTCCTTGCGAAGCTCGACGTCGGAAGCCGCGCTGAGGCAGCCGCATACGCCGCGCGAGAGCTGGAACGTGCCTTGCCCGGCATTAGCGCCACGAGATAGGCCAGGTGGCCGATGCTCGGCCGCGGTTCCGGGCGCATGCTTCTCCAGACGACACATCGCGAAGGAGGAGCCATGACGCAGAAGACGAGCCAGGTGCCGGGACTCGCCCCGCTGGCGGTAGCCGGGGACGCAGGAGAGGCACGCTGGTGGTTCGGCGGACTCGCCGTCATCAAGGCGACGGCGGACGACACCGGTGGGCAGATGACGATCGTGGAGGTCACCGATCCGCCCAACGAGGCGGGGCCGCTGCACGTGCATCACACCGAGGACGAGGCCTTCTGGATCCTCGAGGGCAGCGCCACCTTCGAGGTCGGCGACCAGACGATCGAGGCTCGCGCGGGCGATTACCTCTACGGCCCGAGGGACATCCCGCACCGTTAC
>DASZDB010000514.1:0-2099 GCA_035942495.1 Solirubrobacteraceae bacterium | reverse complement strand
CGCCATGACCTCGCTGCTGACGGGCATCGCGATCGTCCCGTCCACACCCACGCAGATCGCGCCGCCGAGGCCGCCGGCCTCGCCGACGGCGGCCAGCGCCGCCGCGGCGGCCGTCGGCAGCCCCTCACCCGCGTGCAGCATCCGCGCGTGGATCTCGTGCGCGAACAGGACGCGCATGAACGCCTCGCCGTCGCCGGTCGCCGAGACCGCGCACGTGCGGGCGTCCGCCCACGTGCCGGCGCCGACGATCGCCGAATCGCCGATCCGCGCCGGCGGCTTGCCGACGTAGCCGCCCGTGCTCGTGGCGGCGGCCAGCGCCCCCGCTGCGTCGAGGCAGACCGCGCCGACGGTCCCGCCGGTCGCGCTGCGCCCGCCGGACTGACGCTCGCGGTCGCGCTCGAAGGAGCGCTCCAGGCGGCGCCGCTGGCGCTCGGTCACCATGCGCGCGGGGTCGATCTGCTCGACGCCGTGCAGCGCGGCGAGCTCATCCGAGCGACCGCTCCACAGCAACGGCGCGCCGCCCGCGTGCGCGAGCGCCTGCGCGGCGGTGATCGGATGGCGGATGCCGTGCAGGGCGGCCACAGCACCGGCGCGCCCGTCGCCGCACATGAGCGACGCATCGCACCAGACGGCGCCGTCGGCGGCGAGCGCCGAGCCGGTGCCGGCGTTGAAGAGCGGGCATTCCTCCAGCACGCGTACGGCCGCCACGCAGGCGGCCTCGGCGCCGCCGGTGAGCTGCCGCCAGCCCGCCTCCACCGCGCGCGCGAGGTCGCGGCGCAGCTGCGCATCGGCTCCCGCGTCCGCGTGCGGGCGGCCGCGGCCGGCGCCGCCGTGCACGATCAGGATCGGCGCTGCGCGTGCACCCATGGCGAGCATCTTGACGCGAGCCGGGGGAGGAGCACGCCCGGCGGGCTCAAGCCTGCCGGCTGAGCGCACGGCCGGCCGTCAGCGCAGCGGGATCTCCTCGCCGTGCTCCTCCGGCGGGCGCGGGCCGCGGATGCGCCGCTCGCTCTCGTCGATCGCCACGTCGTTGATGCTCGCCTCGCGCCGGCGCATGAGCCCGTGCTCGTCGAACTCCCACAGCTCGTTGCCGTAGCTGCGATACCACTGCCCCGCCGCGTCATGGCACTCGTACTGGAAGCGCACCGCGATGCGGTTGTCCTCGAACGCCCACAGCGACTTGCGCAGCGCGTAGTCGAGCTCGCGCTCCCACTTCGCGGTGAGAAACCGCACGATTTCGGCGCGGCCGGTGACGAACTCGTCGCGGTTGCGCCAGACGGAGTCCTCGGTGTAGGCGCCGGCCACGCGCTCCGGGTCGCGCGTGTTCCAGGCGTCCTCGGCGGCCTGCACCTTCTTGGTCGCGGTCTCGCGGGTGAACGGGGGGAGGGGCGGGCGATCGTCGGGCATCGTGGCTCTCCAGAGGCGGCGGGTCGGTCAGAAGGTTCGTGCCGGTGCGGCCACCGTTCTTCCCCGCGCGTCGGATCCTACGTGTCGCACGTGCCGGCTTCGCGGCGGCTCGGTGCGTGGTCTTGACGCATGGTCGAGTGACAGGGCGATCGATGAGCCGTGATCGACGTGTCAGCCGTTCATGCGCTGGGCGGCGTGAACGAGCAACGAGCGGACCGGCGAGACGCTCGCGCTCGACGGTGCTTCATCGCCGTGATGCACGAGCGACAACCCGTCCACGCCGCGCCTTCAGGTCGTCGCTGCTTCACGCCCGCACGGGCCATCAGCTGCCGCCGGCCGCCCCCGCAAGGGCTCAGCCTCAGGCCTGGTCGCGGTCCTTCGCGGGCGACGGCTCGCGCGGGCCGTCGCCGCCCGGCCCCGACGTCACCGGCCGGGGCGGCATGTTCTCGTCGCCGGGACCGGCCGGGCCGCCGAGCGGCTGATCGTCGGGGGTGGCGCCGCGCTGGCCCTCGTCGGCCAGCGGCGCATCGTCGGGGCGCTCCATGCGGCGCGTCTACCCGCCCGTCGGCCGACGGTCACGCGGACGGCGCCGAGCGGCGGCGCGACCGGGCCGGCTGTGCAGGAGGTGACGCAGCCGGATCTTCTGGGTAGGGCGCTGCCAGCGCCCGATCGATACCGGGCCGGGCCGAAAC
>DASZDB010000513.1:0-11193 GCA_035942495.1 Solirubrobacteraceae bacterium | reverse complement strand
CGTCAGAGGACCAGGTCAAGCTGCCCGAGCTGCAGCTTGTCGCCCGGGAGGACCTCGGCCTGGGTGATCCAGCGGCCGTTGACGAAGGTGCCGTTCGTCGAACCCAGATCGGTCACGATCACGCGATCGCCGTCGCGGGTCAGCATCGCGTGTCGGCGCGATATCGAGTTGTGCGAGATGACGAAGTCACAGCCCGACGAGCGCCCGATGACCGTCGACGAGCCGGCCGCGAGAACTGCGAGCAGGCCAGAGGAAGGCGGCTCGCCGCTCGCGGTCAGCCAGCGCCGCGCGCTGTCCAGCAGCGTCGGCGAGACGAGATCGCTGGTCAGCCGTCGCAGAACACTCGGGGTGTCGCACGACAGCGCGGTCTCGACGCGATACTCGAACGTCTGCGTGCCGAGCGAGCCGCCGACATAGCCGCGCTGCAGCCTCCCGATCGCGCGCTCACGAACGCGTTCCGTACCGCGATCCGTCATCCACCGATGGTACGCCGCTGTGGCGCCTGAACCAACCGTTACAGCAGCGGCGGGGCCGTGAGCGCCTCGACCGCGTCGCCGACGGACGCGTCGACCGGCACGGCATGGCCGATGTCGACGATCTCCAGCAAGCGCGCGATTTCGGCATCGGCGGCGACCACCACACGCAGCGACTGCCCGCGCGCGGCGAGCGTGCGGGCGGTGTCGTGCAGCAGGTGCAGCCCCGCGCTGTCGAGATAGCCGACGTCGGTGACGTCGAGCACGAGGCCGCGGTCGCCGGCCCGCGTCGCATCGGTGAGGGCGCGGCGCAGGCGACCGGCCGCGACGATGTCGACCTCGCCCTCCAGCCGTGCGACCGTGACATCGCGATCGCGGCCGAACGCCACGCGGGCGCCCGCAGCGCCGTCGCCGTCGTCGCCGGCCCCGCCGGCGGCGGCGCCATCGGCGGTCTCCCCTTCCGGCTGCTCCCCCGCCGCGAGGCTGCGGCGCAGCTGCACCCGCGTCCCTTCGTTCGCGGCAGCGATGTCGATCGTGTCCATCAGCACCCGCATGAGCCGCAGCCCGTGCCCGCGCGCCGAGCGCGCCGCCGGCGAGCGCCAGTGGCCGTGGTCGCAGACGCGCAGCACGACCTCGCGCCCGACGAGCTGCGCGCGCACATCGATCGTGCTGCCCGGCTGCGCGCCGGCGTGCTCGATCGCGTTCGCGCAGGCCTCCCCCACCGCGATCAGGACGTCGCCCGACTCGCTGGCGGTCGCGCCGGCGCGCGCGAGCCAGCCGCGCAGGTCGCGGCGCAGGGCCGCGAGCGCGTCGGCGCGCGGGGCGATCACGGCGGCGAACGTCTCGGTCACCGTCTGCGTGACACGCAGCGCCAGCAGCGCGACGTCGTCCTGGCGCAGCGTGTCGTCGCCGACGAGCGCGGCGGTCAGATGCTCGAGCGCGGCGTTCAGGTCGTCGGGCGCGTCGGCGACCGCCGCCCGCAGCTGCTGCAGACGGCTGTCGATGCCGTCGTCGCGGCGTTCGACGAGCCCGTCGGTGTACAGCAGCACGCCGTCGCCGGGCTCGAGCACCATCCGCTCCTGCGGGATCGGCGCGCCGATCGGCCCCGCCCCGAGCGGCGTGGAGCGGGCGCCCGGCAGGAAGCGCGACGGTCCGTCGGCCGGCATGTGCAAGACCGGCAGGTGGCCCGCGCTGACGTAGCGCACCTCGCGCGTGAACGTGTCGAAGTCGAGGTAGACGAGCGTCGTGCTCAGGCCCACCCCGAGGTGGTCGACGAGCCGGTGCAGCTTCGTCACGACAGCGGCCGGCTCGATGCCTTCGACCGCGTAGGCGCGCAGCGCCGTGCGCAGCTGGCTCATCGTCGCCGCGGCCTCGATGCCGCGGCCGACGACGTCGCCGATGACGACCCCGACGCGACCGTCGGGCAGCGGAATGACGTCGTACCAGTCGCCGCTGATCTCGGTCTGGCGCATCCCCGGCAGGTAGCGCGCGGCGAGCTCGACCCCGTCGATCGCGGGCAGCTGCGTCGTGAGCATGCTGCGCTGCAGCGTGTGCGCCACGCGCCGCTCGCCGAGGTCCTGCACCATGCCCATGAAGCCCTGCGGCCGGCCCGTGTCGTCGCGCAGCACGCTGCCGCTCATCTCGACCCAGACCGAGTCGCCGCGGGCGTCGACGTAGCGCTTCTCGAAGCGCACCGTCGCAGCCGTGCCGTCGGCCAAGACGCGAAACGCGTGGCGCGTCTGAGCGACGTCGTCCGGGTGCGTGATCGCGACGGGGCCGAGCTTCAGCAGCTCCGCGCGAGATCGGCCGACCGTGCGGCAGTACGCGTCGTTGACCTGCAGGAAGCGCCCTTCGAGGTCGATCAGCGACACGCCGATCGGCGCCTGTTCGAACGTCACCCGAAAGCGCTCCTCGCTCGCGCGCAGGGCGGCCTCGGCAGCGCGCTCGCGTGTCATGTCGCGCGCGATCGTGGCGTAGAAGTCGACCTCGCCGTCGGCCGTGACGTGCGCGAGGACCACCTGCGACACAGCGATCTCGTGCCCGTCGCGGTGCAGGCGCGCGAGGTCGCCGCGCCATACGCCGTCGCGGCGCGCGGCGGGGAGCGCCTCGGCGAGCACGCGCTCGCGCGCCCACGCAGGCGAGAAGTCGCCGACCCGTCGCCCGCTGATGTCCTCGTCGAGCCCGATCCCCACCATGCGGCGCCCCGCCGGATTGATGTACAGCAGGTTGTTGTCGCCGTCGGCGATCGACACCCAGTCCGACGTCGCGTCGAGCACCGCGCCGTAGCGGCGCTCCGTCGCCCGCGCGCGGGCGCGCGCGCCGATGTCCTCGTAGACGACGAGCAGCCCGTCGCCCAGGCGCGAGGCCGACACCTCGAACTGCGTGACGCCGTCCCGGCCGTGGCGCGCGGGCAGGTCGATGTGTGTGCGCAGCGCCCTGCCGGTGTCGATGACGTCGACGAAACCCGCGAACAGCTTCGGCGGAAACGCGGGCAGGGTCTCGAGCACGCGCCGGCCGACGACCTCGACGGACGGCAGGCGCGCAACGTTGCCGGCGACGCGGTTGGCGTACTCGAAGACGAAGTCGACGACGCTGCCGGAGTCATCGCGGACGGCAGCGATCACGACGGTCGCCTCGGGCAGCTCGTCCAGCGCCGCAAGGGAGCGCGCGATGTCCATGCCGCCGTTCTACCTGACGCTCAGAGCGGCTGCTTGACCTGCTCTGACATCAACGCGGGGCGGCGGGTCTCGCGCGCACCGCCGGACCGCCCGTAGGAGGTGAGCTCGAGAAATTCGTCGGCCGTCGACGGACCGGGTCGCTCGAGGATCGCGACGACGGCATCGACGACCTTCGGGTCGAACTGCGTGCCGGCACAGCGCTGCAGCTCCTCGATCGCCGCCTCGGGCGTCTGCGCGCGGCGGTAGGAGCGCGTGGTCGTGATCGCACTGAACGTATCGGCGACGGCGACGATGCGCGCCGCCAGCGGAACATCCTCGCCCGCCGTTCCGTCCGGATAGCCGTTGCCGTCCCAGCGCTCGTGTGACGCGCGCACGATGTTGCCGACGGCGGTCATGCTGCCGCCGACCCGGTCGAGCATCTGCTGGCCGTAGACCGTGTGCTGCTTCATGATCGCCCACTCCTCGTCGTCAAGCGGGCCGGCCTTGTTGATGATCTCCTTCGGGACGCCGAGCTTCCCCACGTCGTGCAGCAGCGCGCTGAACTCGACGAGCCGGCGCTCATCCTCGTCGAGCCCCAGCTCGTCGGCGACCTGCAGCGCAAGCGCAATGACGCCGTAGCTGTGTTCGCCGGTGTACGCGTCGTCGTCGCTGATGACGTCGCCGAGCAGCAGCGCCGTGCCGCGGTACGCCTTGCTCAGCTCGATCGCCTGGTCGATGCGCGCGGCGCGCTCGCGCGCGAAGATCGCCAGCAGGCCCGCGAGTGGCAGGACGAGCAGGAACGCCAGCGGTTCGTCCTGCGCGACGAGCGCGGCGAGCAGGCCGATCGGCGTCAGCAGGCTGTCGACGAGCAAGACGAGGCCCATCACGTGCAGCTGCACGCGCGGCGGAACGCCGAGGGCCAGCCATTCGCGAGCGGCGCCGGTCGCGGTGTCGCCGACGAACTGCGCTGCCAACGCTGCCAGCAGCAGCGGCCAGTGCTCGATGGCCGGCGCCGTTACGTCGCCCGCCGCGAGGACGATCGCCGGCCCTACCGCGAACCACGCGTTGCCGATCGCCACGAGCCAGTGCCGCGCGCCGCTTGCGTCGCTGCACAGTCGCGGCAGCCGTGCCAGCAGGAGGCCGGACGCGACGACGAACGGCGCCCAGGCCGGGTGCACGACAAACAGCACCGGTACGAAGACCAGTTGCAGCGGGGCGACGAAGCCCGCGCCGACGTCGAACTCGACACGCGAGACGAGCGCGATCGCGATCACGAGCGCGATGACGACGACCGCCGATGGCCTCGGCGCGTCGAACAGAAGCGGCAGCGCGATGACGACGGCTACGAGGGCGGACGCGAACGACGCTTCGACGATCGCCTCGCGCCGTTGCGCGGGATTGCCGCGGCGCTCGTTGCCCGCGACAACGAGGCGTTCGGCCGCCCCGCTCAGGTGCGGGCCGGCCGTGCCGCGAAGGCGCGAGATCGCCGACTTCGTGTCGCGCACACTCACCAGACAAGCGTAACGGTGGGCGTCCATGCGTCGGTGGACACCGAAATTAGGCAACTGTCGTACATAGGTAGAAGGAATTCATGGCGATGGGTTGCTGAGGCCGACGCTGATCGGCAGCGAAGGCGCAAGACCGGCCATCCAGGAGAAGTCCAATGTTCCTCAGTCGTCTCTGCAAGCGCACCGCCGTCACCGCCTTGACCGCCGCCGTCGCGCTTGCCGCCGGCGCGGGCACCGCCAGTGCCGGGGTCCTCGTCGCGTCAGCCCCGGACTGTGATGCGCAGTCGCTCTCCAAGACCTTCCTGCCCTGGTGGGACATCGCGAACTACACCGCCCTGTCGGGCGGCGACTTCGAGGGCGCCGGCGACGGTTGGGCGATGACCGGCGGCGCCGCGATCGCCGACGGCAACGAGACCTATCGCGTCGGCGGATCGGACGACTCGCACTCGCTGGCGCTCCCCGCGGGCTCGTCCGCGACGAGCCCCGCGATCTGCGTCGGGCTCAACCATCCCACGGTCCGCTTCTTCAACAAGCGTCAGAGCGGCGGCTGGGGCTCGCCTGCGTCGGTGCGCGTCGACGTGCTCTTCGAGACCGCCACCGGGACCGTCGCCTCGCTGCCGATCGGCTTCGCCGGCAACGGCGGCTCGTGGCGGCCGACGAGCCCGATGCTCGTCGTCGCCAACCTCCTGCCCCTGCTGCCCGGCGAGCGCACTGCGGTCGCGTTCCGCTTCAGCGCCCAGGGCGCCGACTTCTCGGTCGACGACGTCTGGGTCGACCCCTACTCCAAGAAGTAACCGGGCGGCGTGCGGGCCGGCGCACGCCGGCCCGTCTCATTGCCGCGCACGCCGCGTCCGCTGGCGCTCCTCCTGTTTCTCCACGACGTGCGCGATGAGCTTGAGGATCTGATCGACGCCCGTCGCCTTCGCCTGCCCGTAGGTGAAGGCCTCGCGCCAGTCGGCGATGTGCGCCTCCTTGGCCATGACGTTGAAGAACGAGCGCGGCATCTCGACGCGCACCCGGGCATCCTCACCGATGCCCTTCGTCACGTCGAAGTCGTCGTGCCCCCGCAGCTCGACGCGGTACATCTGCACGTCGCGGCGACCACGCAGCTCCACCGCGAAGATCAGCTTCAACGGGGCGAGCGCCGGCACCTCCGCGATGAACCGCTTGATGGCGATCTCGATGAGGGTCTTGGCGTCCTCGGTCTTCTCGGGCTTCCCGCTGGGCGGCACGATGGCGAACACTAGATGATGGGCCGAGCGGCTCGGCCCATCGCCGGGTTCGCTCAGGAGAGCGGCTTGAGCGGCCCGCCGCGGACGGCCTCGGGGCGATAGTCGACCTTCTCGCAGCGGATGAACTTGTACTTCTTGCGGCGCGACCGCGCGACGTGGTAGATGTCGCGGCCCGGCCCGCAGTCGACGCGGCCGCGGCCGTAGTGCACGCTGATCACGTCGTTGCCGTTGCCGCCGTAGATCTCGTTGTAGCCGTGCGAGCCGTAGACGAAGTCCGTGGCGTTGCCGCCGTACATGACGTCCTTCTGCGTGCTGGGCTGGCCCGTCGGGTCGTAGTCGCCCCAGAGGATGTCCGAGCCGTCCAGGCCGCGGAGGTCGTCGGAGCCGTGGTGGCCGAGCAGCTCGTCAGAGCGGCTCGTGCCGCGGTACTTCACCGCTCCGTCACCCGCGCGCTCGAACTTGCCCGTGATCGACGGCCAGTACTTGTGCGACGTGCAGTCGTTGCAGGGGCGCCCCGGGACGTGGTCGGCGGCGGCCGCCGACGCGAGCGTCAGCGTGCCGAGCGCCGCGACGGCGAGTGTGCGGGGATGTCTCATCCGTGAAACCTCCTGGCGTCGTGCCTCAGATCTTGTGTTGCTTGAGCAGCTTGCGACCGATGACCATCTTCTGGATCTCCGACGTGCCCTCGCCGATCAGCAGCAGCGGCGCGTCGCGATACAGGCGCTCGATCTCGTACTCCTTGGAGTACCCATAGCCGCCATGGATGCGAAAACACTCCTCGACGCAGAACCGGCCGGCCTCCGACGCGAAGAGCTTGGCCATCCCCGCCTCGAGCTCTGAGCTCTCGCCGGCGTCCTTCAGGCGCGCGGCCTTGCGCGTGAGCAGGCGCGCGGCCTCGATCTGCGTCGCCATGTCGGCGAGCTTGAACGTGATGACCTGGTGCTGGGCGATCGGCTTGCCGAACGCCTTGCGCTCCTGCGAGTAGCGCAGCGCGAGCTCGAGCGCGCGCTGGGCGATGCCGACGCCGCGTGCGGCGACGTTCGCGCGGCCGACCTCGAGCGCGTCCATCATCTGCTGAAAGCCGCGGTTGAGGCCCGCCTCCTCGCCGCCGAGGACGTTCTCCGCGGGGCACTTGTACCCGTCGAAGACCAGTTCGGTGGACTCGACGCCCTTGTAGCCCATCTTCTTCAGCGGCGGCGGGACGATGAAGCCCGCGTACTCGCCGGTGTTCTCCGAGACGCCCGGCTCCTTCTCGGCGATGAAGCACGTCATGCCCTTGTAGGGCGGGTCGGCCTTCGGGTCGGTGCGCACGAGCACGAAGACGATCTGCGAGCGCAGGCCGTTGGTGACCCACATCTTCTGGCCGTTGAGCTCGTAGTTGCCGTCGTCGAGCTTCTTGGCGGTCGCCTTGAGCGCCTGCACGTCGGAGCCCATCTCGGGCGCGGAGAGGCTGAACGCCGCCCGGCATTCGCCGGTCGCCATCTGCGGGAGGAACTTCTGCTTCTGCTCCTCGGTGCCGAACTTCATGAGCAGGTAGGAGCCGATGAAGTGCGTGTTGATGATCCCCGAGATCGAGATCCAGCCACGCGAGAGCTCCTCGACGATCATGCAGTACGTCGTCAGGTCCAGGCCCATCCCGCCGTACTCCTCGGGGATCGTCACGCCGAAGAGCCCGAGCTCCTTCATCTGGTCGACGATGTCCTGCGGGAACTCGTCCTCGTGGTCGTAGTGCTCTGCCTTGGGCAGGATCTGCTCGTCGGCGAACTGGCGGACCATCGCGATGATGTCCTTCTGCTCGTCGGTGTACTCGCTGTACGCGGGGGCTACGGCCATGGCTTGAGGTTCTCCCAGGGGTTCGGGCACGCGGCTTGACTCGTCAGCCAGCTTACATCCGGGGAGGCCTGCGGGCGCGCCTGCCAGACTGCGCGCCGCGATGAGCAACTTCGCCGTCGAGGTCGTCGAGAGCGCGCCCGCCGAGCGCCTGGCGCTGGTCGAGCTCGCGCGCGACGGTGCGCGCCGGGAGTGGTCCTTCGGGCAGGTCGCCGAGGCGGCGCGCGCGGTGGCCGTGCAGCTGCATTCGCTGGGCGTCCGGCGCGGCGACACCGTGCTGACGCTCGTCGGAAACCAGCCCGATTGGGTGGCGACGATGGTGGCGTGCTTTCGCCAGGGCTACGTCGTGCTGCCCTGCAACGAGCAGCTGCGCGCGAAGGACCTCGCGCAGCGGCTTGCGGCCTGTCCGCCGGCCGCGGTCGTCGCCGACCGGCGCAACGAGCGCGTGCTGCTGGAGGCCGGCTGGACGGGTCCGACGATCTGGGGTCCGGGTGTGCCACGCAGGCCGGCCGCGACCCCGCCCCCCGCCGCGGACCTTTCGCCGCTCGATCGGTGCCTCATCACGTTCACGAGCGGCACGGCCGGAGAGCCGAAGCCCGTCGTCCACGGGCAGCGCTACCTCGCCGGCCAGCGCGTCCAGGCCGAGCACTGGCTCGCGCCGCAGCCCGGCGACCTCGTGTGGTGCACCGCCGCCAGCGGCTGGAGCAAGTCTGCGCGCAACGCGTTCGTCGCGCCGTGGCTGCGCGGCGCGGCGGCGCTGCTGCACGACGCACGCTTCGACCCCGCCGAGCGGCTGGACCTCATCGAGCGCGAGAGCGTCAACGTGCTGTGCATGGCGCCCACGGAGTACCGGGTCATCGCCAAGCGCGCGACCCTGCGCCCGATCGCGGCGCTGCGCGGGCTGGTGGCCGCGGGGGAGGCATTGAACCCGGAGGTCCTGCGCGCGTGGCAGGAGGCGACGGGGCTGCAGATCCGCGACGGCTACGGGCAGACTGAGACGGGTCAGCTGACGGGCGTGCCGCCGGGGCAGGCGGTGCGCGCGGGCTCGATGGGCCGGGCGCTGCCGGGCGTCGAGTTGTGGGTCGACGACGGCGAGCTCGTCGTCGACCCCATGACCGTGCCGACGTTCTTCCTGCGCTACGGCGACGGCGCGCCCGACAGCGCCACGGGGCTGCAGAGCGCGCCGTGGCGGACCGGCGACCGGGTCGCGCGCGACGACGACGGCTACCTGTTCTTCGAAGGGCGCACCGACGACGTGATCATCTCGGCCGGCTACCGGATCGGGCCGTTCGAGGTCGAGTCGGCGCTCGTCGCGCATGACGCGGTCGCCGAGGCGGCGGTCGTCGCGGCGCCCGACGAGGAGCGCGGCTCGATCGTGCGGGCCGTCGTCGTGCTGCGCGATGGCTTCGTCGCCTCCGAGGCGCTCGCTCGGGCGCTGCAGGATCACGTGAAGGAGCAGACCGCTCCGTACAAGTACCCGCGCCGAGTCGAGTTCGCCGCCGAGCTGCCCAAGACGGCGAGCGGGAAGGTGCGCCGCGCGCTGCTGCGCGAGGAGGGCTGACGCTCAGCTCGGCAGCGCGACGATCGCGTCGATCTCGACCTGTGCGCCCTTCGGCAAGGCGGCCACGCCGATCGCCACGCGGGCGGGCGGGTCGGCGGAGAAGAACTCGCCGTAGGCCTCGTTGACCTCGGCGAACGTGCCGGCGAGGTCGGTCAGATAGACGGTGCAGCGAACCGCGTCGTGCAGCGACGCCCCGGCGGCCGCACAGACCGCCTCGAGGTTCTGCAGGCAGCGACTGGCCTGCTCGCCGGGCGTGTCGCCGGCGAGCTCGTCCGTGTCGGGATCGAGCGCGACCTGGCCGGAGCAGAACAGCAGGCCGCCGGCCTGGACGGCGTGGCTGTACGGACCGATGGCGGCGGGCGCGCCGAGCGCGGTGACCGGCTCGCGATGGTGGGACACGTTGGTCTGGGCTCCTTCTCGGGGTTTGTGCGGCAACGCAGGACGGTAGTCGTTGAGGCGATGTCGAACGCGCTGGCCAACGAGACGTCGCCTTACCTGCTGCAGCACAAGGACAATCCCGTCGACTGGCAGCCGTGGGGGCCGGAGGCGATCGAGCGGGCGCAGGAGCTGGACCGGCCGATGCTCGTCTCCATCGGATACTCGGCGTGTCACTGGTGTCATGTCATGGAGCGCGAGTGCTTCGAGAACGACGAGATCGCGGCGCTCATGAACGAGCACTTCGTGTGCATCAAGGTCGATCGCGAGGAGCGCCCGGACGTCGACGCGCTCTACATGGAGGCCTGTCAGGCGATGACCGGCAGCGGCGGCTGGCCGCTGAACGTCTTCATCACGCCCGAGCAGGTGCCGTTCTACGCCGGGACGTACTACCCGCCCGAGCCGCGCCACGGTATGCCGAGCTGGCCGACGGTGCTGCAGGCCATCGCACAGGCCTGGGACACGCAGCGCGAGGAGATCCGCGCGCAGAACGACGCGATGGCGGCGCGGCTGGCGGGGGCGGCGCGCCTGAAGCCCGCGGAAGGTCCGCTGAGCACGGAGATCCTGGATGACGCGCTGGCCCAGCTGAGCGCCCAGTTCGACTCGCTGCACGGTGGCTGGGGCCGCGCGCCGAAGTTCCCGGCCGCCTCGACGATCGAGTTTCTCCTGCGCCGCGGCGAAACGCGGATGTCGCTGTACACGTTGCGCTCGATGGCCTCCGGCGGCATCAACGACCAGATCGGCGGCGGGTTCGCGCGCTACTCGACCGACAACAACTGGACGGTCCCGCACTTCGAGAAGATGCTCTACGACAACGCGCTGCTGGCCCGCGCGTACCTCCACGGCTGGCAGGTCAGCGGCGACCCGATCCTGCGCCGCACCGTCGAGGAGACGCTCGACTGGACGCTGCGCGAGATGACCGGGCCGGAGGGCGCGTTCTACAGCGCGCTGGACGCCGACTCCGAGGGTGTCGAGGGCAAGTTCTACGTGTGGTCGCTCGCGGAGCTGCGCGACGTTCTCGGCGACGACGCCGACGCGGCGATCGCCTGGTTCGGCGCCAGCGAGGGCGGCAACTTCGAGGGCGCGAACATCCTCGAGTCGCGCGGGCCCGAGCCGGCGCCGGAGGTGCGCGACCGCATCCGCGCCACGCTGCTGGCGGCGCGCGAGGAGCGCATCCGGCCGGGCCTCGACGACAAGCGCCTCACCGCCTGGAACGGCCTCATGATCCGTGCGCTGGCCGAGGCCGGCGCGGTGCTCGAGCGCGAGGACTACCTCGCCGCCGCACGCCGCGCCGCCGCCTTCGTGCTCGACGAGATGCGCGACGCCGACGGCCGCCTGCTGCGCACGTACAACGCCGGCGAGGCGAAGCTCAACGGCTACCTCGAAGACCACGCGTTCATGCTCGAGGCGCTGCTCGCGCTCTACGAGTCGACGTTCGAGCCGCGCTGGTTTCATGCTGCGCGCGAGCTGGCCGATGACATCATCGAGCGCTTCGGC
>DASZDB010000512.1:0-1945 GCA_035942495.1 Solirubrobacteraceae bacterium | reverse complement strand
GTCAACCACCACTACCTGCCGAGCGTCCGGCTGCCCGACTCCGTGCGTGTCACGAAGGCCAGCCGGCTGGCGCTGGACCGCGCCGACGTCGTCTGCTTCGCGGTCCCCGCCGCCGCACTGCCGGCCGCCGTCGGCGCGCAGGCACACGCGATCCATCCCGGAAGCGGTGTCGTCGTGCTCTGCAAGGGCCTCGTCGCGCCCAATGGCATGCTGCCCAGCGCGTACGTCGCCGACCGCGTCAACGCGCGCGCCGTCGCGTGCGTCGGGGGGCCCGGCCATGCGGCCGACGCCCTCGAGTGCGGCGCCTCGCTCGTCATCGGCTGCGAGGACCCGATCTTCGCCAGGCAGATCGCGCGCGTGTTCAAGGACGCCGGCTTCGGCGCGGACACGACGACGGACGTTGCCGGAGTCGAGCTGGCCGGCACCGCAAAGAACGCGGCCGCGCTGGCGGCCGCCGTCGCCGGGGTCAGCGGCCCCAACGCCGCGGGCGCCGCGGCGGGCAAGGTCTTCGCCGAGGTCGACGCGTTCTCGCGCAGCCGCGGCGGCCACGAGGAGACGTTCGCCGGCCTGGCCGGCGCCGGCGATCTCGTGGCGACCGTCGTCGCGGAGGGCAGCCGCAACCGCCGCGCGGGGGAGCTGCTCGGCCAGGGCGTGCCGGCGGAGAGCATCGGCGACGAGCTCGGGCAGTCCAGCGAGGCGCTCGATGGCGTCGGCCTGCTCGCCGAGACGATGCGCCGCGAGGGCGTGCCGTCGCCGACGCTCGACCACCTCGCCGCGCTGGTCGACGGGCGCATCGACGCCGACGAGTTCACCGCAGCCGTCACCGCGCCCGGCGGGCGCTTCCGGCGCGCGGGGAGCGCGGCGGCGCCGCTGGCGACGGCCGCCTCCGGCGCCCAGGAGCGGGGCGCGGGACCGGGGTAGCCTCATGCGTAGTGGACCGACCAGACAAGGCGCGCCTGGACGCCGACTTCGCGGAGCTGTACCGGGCGCACCTGCGCGACGTCTACAGCTATGCGTACTACCGGGTCGGCAACCACCACGACGCCGAGGACCTCACGGAGCAGACCTTCCTGCAGGCCTACCGCCACTTCGAACGTGCGCAGGCGGAGTCCGACGGCCGCCCGCTGCGGCCGTGGCTCATCCGGATCGCCCACAACCTCGCCGCGAACCTCTACCGCGACCGCTCGCGCCGTCCTCAGACACCATTGGACGACACGACGATGCTCAGCGCCATGCACACCACCGAGGACCTCGTGGAGGGTCGCGATGAGCTCGCGCGGATCATCAGGGGCATCCAGCAGCTGCCGGACGAGCGCCGCGACGCGCTCATCATGCGCTTCGCGCTCGGCATGGACAACCGCGAGATCGCACGCGCGATGGGCAAGACCGACGGGGCGACGAAAGTCCTCCTGCACCGAGCCATCAAGCAGCTCGAGGGAATCGTGACGCCGGCATGAGCCCCGACGCGACCCCGATGGACTTCGAGCAGATGCTGCGCATGGCGCTCGCTCCGGTCGATCCGCCCGAGACGCTCAAGACGCGCGTCGAGATGACCCTGCAGGAGCTCACCGACGCAGCCGTCGACGAGCTCGAGGGGTGGGAGCTCTCGGCGATGCGCGACCCGCGCAACTGGGTGCGCCCCGCTGCCGCGGCCGTCGTCGGGGCGTCAGCGGGGACCGCACTTGTCGTCCTGCGCGTCCGCCAGCAGCAACGCCGTCGCGCCGCGCAGTCGCGCAACCCGCTCGACCTCGCGCAGCGCACGCTGCGCGCGGCCGCCGGCGAGGCGCGCAAGCTCGCACGCCGCGACTGATCCGCGCGTTTCGAACCGCCGTAGCACCGGGCACATGTCACGCCTGCGCAAGAACGCCGACCACAGCCCCACGGAGCTGCGCGACCTCGCCGACGAGGATCTCATGCAGCTCGTGCGCCGTGGCGACGCCCAGGC
>DASZDB010000511.1:0-2039 GCA_035942495.1 Solirubrobacteraceae bacterium | reverse complement strand
CGGGCCGCGCCATCGGCCGCCGCCGGTGCGCGCCGTGAGCGGGCCGACCTCGAGGAGCTGCTCGGCGGCCGCGTCCTCGCCTGGACCGGCGGCGTCGCCGTCCTCGCCGGGATCGCCTTCCTGCTTGCGATCGCCGTGTCGCGCGGCTGGATCGGCCCGGCCGGGCGCACGCTCGTGGCCGGCACGCTCTCGCTCGGGCTGATCGGCGCGGGCGCCTGGCTCTACGAGCATCACCGCCGCACCGACGCCGCCCTCGCGACGCTGGCGGCCGGCCTCGCGGGGCTGTTCATCACGGTCACGGTCGGCGGTGCGGTCTACGAGGTGCTGCCGGCGTCCGTCGCGCTTGCTCTCGCCTTCGCCGCCGGCGCCCTGGCGACGTGGTTCGCGGTCCGCTGGCGGTCGCGCGGCATCGGCGCGCTCGGGATCATCGGCGCGCTGATGGCGCCCGTGCTGGCCGGGGCGCCGTCGACGAGCACGACGCTGGCGCTGCTGTGGCTGGCGGCGGCCTCTGGCGCCGCTGTCCTCGTGTGGCAGCGCTGGAACTGGCTGGCGTTGGCGGTCTTCGCGATCCCGCTGGCACAGTGGGGCTGGTGGATCGGCGACGCGCAGCCTTCCGCCGCGTCGATCGTGATCGCGCTCGGCCTCTTCGGCGCGCTCAACGTCGCGGCGGCGATCGGCTTCGAGCTGCGCGTGCCCGCCGCACGGCTGCGCTTCGCCTCGGCGCTGCTGCTGAGCGCCAATGCGATGACGCTCGCGCTCGCCGGCTGGTACGCGCTCAGCGAGGCCGGCGCCACGACCGTCGGGCGGCTGTGGATCGCCGGGCTCGCCGCGGCGCATGTCGGCGTCGGCCTCGCGACCCGCGCCACGCGCATCAACCGCGACGTGCGGATGCTCGCGCTCCTGCTCGGCGCGGTGCTCGCGGACGTCACCGCCGGGCTCATGCTCGAGGGAGCGGTCCTCGCGAGCGCCTTCGCGGTCACCACCGCGGGCTTCGCGATGCTCGCGCGCCGCGTCCTCTCGACGGGCGGGGACGAGCGCGAGAGCCGCGACGAGGTGCTGCTCGGCCTCGGGCTCGGCGGGCACCTGCTGCTGACGACGATGCAGGCGCTGACGCAGGTTCCGCCCGAGGTGGTCGCCGGCAACGACGCGGTCGCCTTCGGCGGCTACGCCGCGGTCGCGGCCGTGGCCGCCGCAGCCTTCGTCGCCGGCCGCTTCGTCGACGGCGTGCGCCAGGAATGGCGCATCGGGCTCGATGGCGTCGCCATGACCGCCGCGGCGTACCTCACGGCCGTGGCGATCGACGGCCCGCTGCTCGCCGCCGCCTTCGCTGCCGAGGCCGTCGCGCTCGGCGTGATCGCGCGGCGCGGCCGCGACGTCGTCGCCGCGTGGGGCGCCGGCGCGTACCTCGCGCTCGCGCTCTGTCACGCGCTCACGTTCGAGGCGCCGCCCGACTCGCTCGTCAACGGCGTCGGCGACCTCGCCGGCGCGGCGCTGGCGCTCGGCGCAGCGGGGGTCGCGGCCCTGTTCGGCGTGCGGCTGCTCGGACGGCGGATCGACAAGCGCGCCGCTGCCGCGCTCGCCGCCACCGGCGCGATCACGCTGCTGTACCTCGCGTCGGTCGCCGTCGTCACCGCGTTTCAGCCCGGCGACGACGCCCAGCTGCTGCTGAGCGGACTGTGGGCGATCAGCGGGTTGTCGGCGCTCGTGGCGGGCCTGCGGCGCGACGACCGGGCGCTGCGGCTCGGATCGCTGGCGCTGCTGCTCGTGACCGTCGGCAAGGTCTTTCTCTACGACCTCTCGGCGCTGACGTCGCTGTACCGCGTCGGCTCGTTCATCGGGCTCGGCCTGCTGCTGCTCGTCGCCGCGGGGATCTGGCAGCGCATGCGCCCCCCGGCGCGGCCGGATCTGCGCGACGTCCCGCCCGCCGTGCGCTGACGCGGCGGGCGAGGCACGCGCCCGCGCGTCAGTCGACGTGGCGGCCGAACCAGGCCAGCGTCTGGTGCCAGGCCTCCTCGGCGGCCGGCGCGTTGAAGCGCGCG
>DASZDB010000510.1:0-5543 GCA_035942495.1 Solirubrobacteraceae bacterium | reverse complement strand
TCTCCTCGATCCACCACCGCGACACCTCGCGGCTGTACGCCAAGCAGGTCTCCGAGGGCAAGGGCGAGCTCAAGCTCTCCCCCGAGGAGGAGGAAGCGCTGCGCATCGCGCTCGCGTCGTGATGGCGCAGCGAACCCTGATACGGCTGGGCTACCTCGGACCGGCGGGCACGTTCTCCGAGGAGGCCGCGCGCGCGGCGCTCGACGGCGACGACGCCGAGCTCGTCGGTCTCGCCACGGTGCGCGACACGATCCTGGCGGTCCACGACGGCAGCGTCGACCGCGCGATCGTCCCGATCGAGAACTCGCTCGAGGGGCCGATCGGAGTCACGCTCGACACGCTGGCCGACGATCACGACGTCGCGGTCGTCGGCGAGCTCGTCCTGGCCGTCTCCCAGCACCTCATCGCGGGCTCGAACCTCGCGCTCGAGTCGATCGAGCGTGTCCTGTCGCATCCGCAGGCGATCTCGCAGTGCGCGCGCTTCCTGCGCGAACGCGTCCCCAACGCCGCGATCGAGCCGGCCTCCTCGACCGCCGAGGCGGCGAGGATCGTCGTCGGCCGCGATGAGCCGTGGGCGGCGATCGGGACGCTGCGCGCCGCCGAGCTCTACGGCGCGACGGTGCTCGCCGAGTCCGTCGAGGACGAGCCGGGCAACGCAACGCGCTTCGTCTTCCTGGCCCGTCGCGCCGCGGCGCAGATCCCGCCCGGCGGCACGCCCGCGAAGACGTCGCTGTGCTTCTGGGGATCGGGCGACGACAGCCCCGGCTGGCTCGTGCGCTGCCTGTCGGAGTTCGCGTTTCGCGGCGTGAACCTCACGAAGATCGAGTCGCGCCCGCTGCGCATGCGCCTGGGCCACTACCGCTTCTTCGTCGACTGCGAGGGCAGCGCATCCGAGCCGTCCGTCGCCGAGGCCGTCGAAGGTCTGCGCAAGCACTGCGAGCAGGTGCGGATCCTCGGTTCCTAC
Organism: Solirubrobacteraceae bacterium; assembly: GCA_035942495.1. GTDB lineage: Bacteria > Actinomycetota > Thermoleophilia > Solirubrobacterales > Solirubrobacteraceae > CADCVQ01. The sequence continues at coordinate 4,579 of DASZDB010000510.1, read as the reverse complement.
GCTGCTGCCGGTCCGCCTGATTAGACTTTCGCGCCAGTCATGGCGAACCAGGCCCCGCCACCAGGCCCACCGGGGTTCGCGCCGCCTCCGGAGCACCGGCGGCGCGGACGTGAGTCTGGCCGTGTGCTCGTCCTGAACGCCACGTACGAGCCGATCAACGTGTGCACCGTGCGACGCGCCGCGGTCCTGCTGCTCAAGGAGAAGGCGGAGATCATCGAGCACTCGAGCCTCGAGTTGCGCTCCGAGCACTCGACGCTGCCGCGCCCCGTCGTCATCCGGCTCGTGACCTTCGTCAAGGTCCCGCGCGACACGCACCGGCGCAAGATCACGCGCCGCGCCGTCTTCGCGCGCGACGGCTGGACGTGCCAATACTGCGGCTCGCGCGCGAACCTCACCGTCGACCACGTCATCCCCCGCTCGAAGGGAGGCGGCTCGACGTGGGACAACATCGTCGCCTCGTGCGCGCCCTGCAACCGGCGCAAGGGCGACTCGTTGCCGGCCAAGGTCGGCATGCACCCCCGCCACCCACCGCGCGTACCGCATCCGCAGGTCTTCATCCACGTCGCCAGCCCGACGATCCCGCCGGCGTGGCGGCAGTGGTTGCCTGAAGCCGCCTGAGACCCGCGGACCCGCTCGCGGATGCGCGGGCCTCCTGGCCTTCAGGCCGTTTGGTGCAGGGCCCCGAGCGCGGTGAGGTCGTCCTCGTCGAGCTCGAGCTCGAGCGCAGCGAGATTCTCGCGCACGTGCTCGATCGACAGCGTCCCGGGGATCGGCAGCGTCGTTGGCGAGCGGTTCAGCAACCAGGCCAGCGCGACCTGGGTCGGTGTCGCGCCATGTCGCTCGGCGATCTCGCGCGCGGCCGGCGTCACGTCGCGCAGCGGGAAGTACGGGACGAACGCGATGCCCTCGGCGGCGCAGAGATCGAGCACGTCGTCGTGCTCGCGGTGGGCGAGGTTGTAGTGGTTCTGGACTGCGGCGATCTCCGTGACGGCCAGCGCCCGTTTGAGCTGCGCAGCGTCGACGTTCGAGACGCCGACATGAGAGATCCGGCCGCGATCGCGCTCGCGCACGATCGCGCCGAGGCTGTCCTCGATCGAGGCGACGTCGTGGACCTTGTGCAGGTAGTACAGGTCGATCCGGTCGGTGCGCAGCCGCTGCAGGCTCTCCCCGAGCTCGCGCGCGATCGTCTGCGGCCGGCTGTCGTGGTAGCCGCCCTTCGTCGCGACGACGAGATCCGCGGGCCGGCCGGGGGCCAGCGCGGCGCCGATCGCGGCCTCGCTCTGCCCACCCGAGTACAGGTGCGCCGTGTCGATGTGCCGGATGCCGGCGTCGATGGCCCCGCGGATGAACGCCGCGTGGTCGTCGGTGTCCCGGAGGCGATTCGTGCCGAGGCCGACTCGCGGGACCGCGGTCTCGCCGATGCGAAGCGTCGTCTTCATGGTCGTCAGGCTTGCCGCAATATCCGCCGCCCAAACCGCGCGTTGGCTGACCCCCCGCGCTGCCGAGCGGATTGTCGAAGGGGTTGCGTCTTCGCTCAGAATTGGCGTTGGCGCGGTGCGGCGGACGGTTCGCGTCCAGCGCGAGCCATACGCCACACCGTTGCTCGGTAGCAGCAGCGCCGCTGCGCGTCGGCACCCACCTCAGCCGCGATGATCCGGATCGGCTCTCGGTCCGCGACTCACAGGACATGCCGGTGACCCTCCGCTTTCGCTGCCAGTACTGCGACGTGCGACCGGATGCGCTGACGCAGCTCAGCCTCGTCACGCGATGCGGCAGATGACGTTCGGCGAGTACCGGGACGCTCTGCCCGGGCACCGCCCGCCCTACCACCTCACGCCTCGCCCACTCCGACATGGACAACGCCTGGAACATCGCCACCACCCGCCGCACCGGAGGCCGCTGACAACAACAGACGCCGACACCTCCCCCGCTCGCTCCCAAAGCCAACGCGGCCCCGAGTCGCAAGCCAGCGCCGATCCCGGGGGTGTGCGGTCCGGGGTTCCGGCCCAGGAACATCGGTGGGGAAAGCAAAGCCCCACATCAGCAGAGCACGCGACGTGTGTTCCGGGGGCGGAAGCCCCGGACCCCACACCCCGGGCACGACCAACGCCGGCCAGACAACGACGAAGGGCGCCGCAACAGCGGCGCCCTTCGCACACGTACAACTGGACTTAGGACCCGAACAGGATGTTCTGCGTGCCGGTGGGACCAGTCCGGCGTCCTGCACGGGGGTGGCCCGGTTTGGATTCGCTGGGCGGAGCCAGCCTGTCCGGCCTAGCGGCCGGCCACCTCCAGGGTCCCGCAAGAACTTGAGCTGATTCGGACCACCTCCTTTCTCTGGTGAGAAAAGCGTAGCGGACCCCGGCGACGTACGGCGCGCTCTTGGCTAGCTGGCGCCATCGCCTCCGTCGTCGGGCTCGGACGCTCCGGGTTCGAGCCCCGCGGCGTCCCCGTCGTCCGCCGTCGGAACCACCGGTTCGACGGCGATCGTCGCGCCGCCGGTCGTCGGATCGACCTCGATGGCGATGTCCACCTCGGCGTCGGCGTCCACGCCGACGGGAGCCACGGCGGTCCCCTCGACGATGAGCGCGACGGCCGAGACGATGTCGTCCTCCTTCATGTTCATGAGCCGCACGCCCTGGGCCAGGCGACCGTAGCGGCTGATCCCGCGCACGGCGGTGCGCTGCACCATCCCGCTCTGGGAGATGAACACGAGCTCGTCGTGCTCGCGGACGACGATCGCTCCCGCCAGCGCGCCCTTGGTGTCGGTGAGCTTGATCGTCCCGACGCCCATCGCCCCGCGCTTGGTCTTGCGGTACTCGGCGATCGACGTGCGCTTGCCGTAGCCGTTCTCCGTGACCACGAGCAGCTCCTGATCGTCGCGCGCGACGTCCATCACGAGCACCTCGTTGTCGGGCTGGTCGACGTTCATCCCGCGCACGCCGGACGTGTCGCGGCCCATCGCCCGCGCGTCGGACTCGTTGAAGCGCACGGCCTGGCCCTTGCGCGACACCATGAGGATGTCGTCGTCGCCGCTCGTGCGGCGCACGCTGACGAGCTCGTCGTCGTCGCGGATGTTGATCGCGATGATCCCGTCGGCCTTGATCGGCGTGTTGTAGGACTGCAGCTCGGTCTTCTTGATGACGCCGCGCTTCGTGGCGAACACGACGTACCGGCCCTCGGTGAAGTCCCGCGTCGACAGGACCGACTGGATGCGCTCGCCGTCGCGCAACGGCAGCACGTTCACCAGAGCGCGGCCCTTCGCCGTGCGCGAGGCCTCGGGCAGCTCGTAGACCTTGGATCGGTAGACCTTGCCCCGGTTGGAGAAGAACAGCAGGTAGTCGTGCGACGACGTCACGAAGAGGTGCTCGATGTAGTCGCCGTCCTTCATGTCCATCCCGGTCACGCCGCGCCCGCCGCGCTGCTGGGCGCGGTAGGTCGTCAGCGGCAGCGACTTGATGTAGCCCGACTTCGTGATCGTGATGACCATCTGCTGCTCGGGGATCAGGTCCTCGATGCCGATCTCGTCCTCGGAGTCCGTGATCAGCGTGCGCCGCTCGTCGCCGAAGCGGTCGGCGATCTCCTCGAGCTCCTCGCGGATGATCGCGTAGACGCGCGCCTCGGAGCCGAGGATCTCGCGCAGCTCGCCGATCCGCTCGACCTTGTCGTCGTGCTCGGTCCTGATCGCGCCGGCCTCGAGCGCGGTCAGCTGCGACAGGCGCAGGTCGAGGATCGCCGACGCCTGGATCTCGGTCAGCGCAAAGCCCGCGACGAGCTCGTTGCGCGCGTTCTCGCGGTCGCGCGAGGCGCGGATGAGCTCGATGATCGCGTCGAGGTTGTCCAGCGCGATGAGCAGGCCCTTGAGCACGTGCACGCGGCGCTCGAGGACGCGCAGCTCGTGCTGCGTGCGCCGCACGATGACCTCGCGCTGGTGGTGGACGTAGTGGCGGATGACCTCCTGCAGCGAGAGCGTGCGCGGCACGCCCTCCACCAAGGCGACCATGTTCACGCCGAACGTCGTCTGCAGCGCGGTGTGCTTGTAGAGCTGGTTGAGGACGACCTCGGGGATCTCGTCGCGCTTGAGCGTGATCACCACGCGCATCCCGCCGCGCTCGGAGGAGTGGTCCTCGAGGTCGGCGATCCCCGTGATCTTCTTCTCGCGCACGAGCTCGGCGAGCTTCATGACGAGGCCGTTGTCGCCGCCCTTCTTCACCGCGTAGGGGAGCTCGGTGACGATCAGCGCCTCGCGCCCGCGCCCGATGTCCTCGGTGTGCGCCTTGCCGCGCACGCGCACGCGCCCGCGCCCGGTCTCGTAGGCGTCGAGGATCCCCTGGCGGCCGAGGATGATGCCGCCGGTCGGGAAGTCCGGGCCCGGCATGTGCGCCATGAAGGCGGCCGCTGCGGCGCCGCGATCCATCTTGTCGAGCGCCGGATCGTCGATGTAGGCCACGACGGCGTTGACGACCTCGCGCAGGTTGTGCGGCGGGATGTTCGTCGCCATGCCGACGGCGATGCCCGACGAGCCGTTGACGAGCAGGTTCGGAAACCGACCGGGCAGCACGACCGGCTCCTGCTTGCG
>DASZDB010000509.1:0-1990 GCA_035942495.1 Solirubrobacteraceae bacterium | reverse complement strand
GTCTCCATGACGATCAACGCGCCCGCCGCGGTCATGCTCGCCTTCTACGTCGCCGCGGCGCAGGAGCGCGGCATCCCCGCCGAGCGCCTGCGCGGCACGATCCAGGCCGACATCCTCAAGGAGTACATCGCCCAGAAGGAGTGGTGCTTCCCGGTCGACCCCGCCATGCGCCTGTGCGGCGACATGATCGAATGGTGCACGGCGCAGATGCCGCGCTGGCATCCGATCAGCGTGTCGGGCTACCACATCCGCGAGGCCGGAGCGACGGCCGCCCAGGAGCTCGCCTTCACGATCAAGGACGGCCTGACCTACGTCGAGCAGGCGGTCGAGCGCGGCTTGGACGTCGACGACTTCGCGCCGCGCCTGAGCTTCTTCTTCAACGCGCAGGTCGACTTCTTCGAGGAGATCGCGAAGTACCGCGCGGCGCGGCGCATCTGGGCGCGTGAGCTGCGCGAGCGCTTCGGCGCGCGCGACCCGCGGTCGTGGCGGATGCGCTTCCACACGCAGACGGCGGGTGTCTCGCTGACCGCCCAGCAGCCGCTGAACAACATCGTCCGCACGACGATCGAGGCGCTCGCCGGCGTGCTCGGCGGCACCCAGTCGCTGCACACGAACTCCTACGACGAGGCGCTCGCGCTGCCCACCGAGGAGGCCGCCCGGATCGCGCTGCGCACGCAGCAGATCATCGCGCACGAGACCGGTGTGACGAACACGATCGACCCGCTCGGCGGCGCGTACTTCGTCGAGGCGCTCACCGACCGGCTCGAGGCCGAGGCCTACGACCTGTTCAGCCGCATCGACGAGCTCGGCGGCATGGTCGAGGCGGTCAAGCGCAACTTCCCGCAGGGCGAGATCGCCGACGCGGCCTACGAGCTGCAACGCGAGTACGACAGCCGCGAGCGGATCCTCGTCGGCGTCAACGACTACGTCGACGCCGGCGACGAGGAGATCCCGACGCTGCGCATCGATCCCGAGCTCGAGCGCAAGCAGCGCGGTCGCCTCGCGGCGGTGCGCGCGCGGCGCGACGCGGGCGAGGTCGAGCGGGCGCTCGCCGCGTTGCGCGCGGCCGCCGCGACCGAGCGCGCCAATCTCATGGCGCAGTTGCTGGCCTGCGCCCGCGCCCACGCCTCCGAGGGCGAGATCGTGCGCGCGCTGCAGGACGTCTTCGGGACATACACCGAGACGCCCGTCTTCTGACCGGCGCCCAGCGGGTAGTCCGTCCGCCATGGCACTGCGCTCGATCTGGAACGGCACGATCGCCTTCGCCGGCGTGTTCGTGCCGATCAAGGTCCACTCCGCCACCGAGGACCAGTCCGTCCACTTCCACGAGGTCCACGTCGACGACGGCGCCCGCATCGAGCACAAGCGCTTCTGCTCCAAGGAGGGCAAGGAGGTTCCCTACAAGGAGATCGTCAAGGGCTACGAGGTGTCCGAGGGCAAGTACGTCCTGCTCGAGGACGACGAGCTGAAGGCCGCCGCCGGCCACGGCTCGCGGGTCATCGACGTCGAGCAGTTCGTGTGCGCGGGCGACATCGACCCCGTGATGTTCGTCAAGACCTACTTCCTCGGCAGCCAGGACGACGGCAAGGACGCCTACCGCCTGCTGCACGACGCGCTCGACAAGACCGGCCGCGCGGCGATCGGCCGCTGGGTCTTTCACAACCGCGAGTACCTCGTCGCGGTGCGCCCCTACGAGGACGCGCTCGCGATGCACACGATGCGCTTCTCCGACGAGCTCGTCGCGGCGGATGACCTCGAGATCCCCACGCCGTCGCGCAACCCCAGCGACCGCGAGCTGAAGATGGCCGGCCAGCTCGTGGGGACGCTCGAGGCGAAGTTCGACCCGACGGACTTCGAGGACACCTACCGCGAGCGCCTGCTCGAGTACATCGAGGCCAAGGCGAAGGGCAAGCTCGACAAGCTGCCGACCCGCACCGAGGCCGCGGACCCCGACGACCTGATGGCCGCGCTCGAGGCGAGCCTCGGCGGC
>DASZDB010000508.1:0-2992 GCA_035942495.1 Solirubrobacteraceae bacterium | reverse complement strand
AGCGCCTTCAACGGCAGCATCGCGACCATCGTCGTGCAGTTCGGGTTCGCGACGATGCCGCTGTGTGAGTCCAACGCCTCCGGGTTCACCTCGGAGACCACCAACGGCACCTCGTCGACGAGCCGGAAGGCGCTCGAGTTGTCCACCACGACCGCGCCGGCGTCGACGAAGCGTTGGGCCCACTCGCGCGAGCGCGTCGCGCCCGCCGAGAACAGCGCGACGTCGAAGCCCTGGATCGTCTCGTCGTCGAGCGGCTGCACCACGAGACCGCCGTCGAGCTCGCGCCCGACCGACCGCTCTGACGCGAACGGGACGATCTCGACTCCGTCCCATCCGCCGCACGAGCGATCGCGCAGCAGGCGCAGCATGACCGTGCCGACCGCGCCGGTGGCGCCGACGACGGCGACGCGCAGGCCGCCAGAAGCAGCGGCCGCGCTCATACGAACTCCCCGAACGGGCGCTCGGCGCGGATCGTCCCTTCGCCCGACAGCTCGAACGCGGCGTGCAGCGCACGTACGGCGCCCGGCACGGCGTCGCCCGCGATGACGCAGGAGATCTTGATGGGCGATGTCGAGATCATCTCGATGTTCACGCCCTCGGCGCCGAGGACCGTGAAGACCTTCGCCGCGACGCCGGGGTGCGACTTCATCCCGGCGCCGATGACCGAGACCTTGCCCATCGCCTCGTCGGTCTGGATCTCCAGGCCGAGCTCCTCGGCCAGCGGCGCGAGCGCGGCGCGGGCGTCGGTCAGATCCGAGCGCGGGACCGTGAACGACATGTCCGCCCCCCGAGCGCCGTCGGAGACCGGCTCGTTCTGGATGATCATGTCGATGTTGACGTGCGCGGCCGCCAAGGCGGTCGCGATCCGCCCGGCGATGCCGGGGATGTCGGGGACGCCCTTGATGGTGACGCGGGCCTCCTCGTTCGAATGCGTGACGGCGGTGATGAGCGGCTGTTCCACGGTCTCCTCTTCTCCGACCACAACGGTACCCGGCTCATCCGTGAAGCTCGACCGGCAGTGGATTCGAACCCCGTGGTTGCGGGCGTACTCGACGGAGCGCAGCTGCAGGACGCCGGCGCCGGAGGCCGACATCTCGAGCATCTCCTCGAACGACACGACGGGCAGCTTGCGCGCGTCGGGGACGATCCGCGGGTCGGCGCTGAAGACGCCCGCGACGTCGGTGTAGATCTCGCAGATCTCGGCGCCGATCGCCGCCGCGAGCGCCACCGCGGTCGTGTCGGAGCCGCCGCGGCCGAGGGTCGTGACGTCCTTTGTCGTGGACACGCCCTGGAAGCCGGCGACGAGCACGATCGCGTCCTCGTCGAGACCCTGGCGGATCCGATCGGCGCGCACGTCTAGGATGCGCGCCTTCGTGTGTGACGTGTCCGTGACGATCCCCGCCTGCGATCCCGTGAGGGAGATCGCTCGGTGCCCGAGGTCGTTGATCGCCATGGCGCACAACGCGCACGACTGGCGCTCGCCGGTCGACAGCAGCATGTCCATCTCGCGCGGATCCGGGTTGGGGGAGATCTCCTGCGCGTCGGCGATGAGCGCGTCTGTCGTCTTGCCGCGCGCGCTGAGCACCGCTACGACGCGGTTGCCCGCCTCGCGCTTGGCGACGATGCGCGCAGCGGCGCGCTTGATCCGCTCGGCGTCAGCCACCGAGGTTCCGCCGAATTTCATGACGACCGTGCCGGACATGACGGAATCCGAGGGTAGCCGGTGATGACCGAGCTGCCGCCGAAGGCCCGGCTGGCGGCCGTCGTCGCCGTCGTGCTGCTCGTCGTGGGCGGCGGCGCCTACATGCTCTTCCTGCGCGGCGGCGACGACACGCCCGTGGGCGAGGCGGGCTCGCGCTTCAGCGACAAGGCGGGCGGCGCCAGCGGAGCGCCGCTCAAGCCCTCGGAGGTCAAGGCGGCGTCGGTGCGCACCGGGTCGGACCCGGCGCCGCCCAGCGAGGACGAGATCAGCCGTTCCCCCGGGGCGGCCGCCGCCGGCCTGTTTCTCGTCGGCTTTCGCGGCACGCTGCGCGACACGCCGTTTCTCAAGCGGCTGGCGGCGATCCCCTACGGCGGCCTCCTGCTGACCGAGAACAACTACGAGCAGCCCCAGCAACTCTCGGGACTGACCTCCAAGCTTCAGGAGGTGGCGCGCCAGGCCAGCCATCCGGCGCCGCTCATCGCCGTGCAGCAGGAGGGCGGGGAGTTCAACGCGTTCGCCAATCTCGCGCCCGACGGCCAGGTCGACGTCGGCGAGGGCGGCCGCGAGGCGATCGCCAACAGCGCGCAGACGACCGCCGAGCAGCTCAAGGCGCTCGGCATCGGGATGAACCTCGCGCCCAACGCGGACATCGCGGTGGCCGGCGGCCCGGGCCAGGGCCGCGCGTTCTCCGATTCGGCGGCCAAGGTCTCGGCGGCCGTCAAGACGACCGTGCGCGAGTACAACAGGGCCGGCGTGGCGGCGGCCGTCGGGCCGTTTCCGGGAACCGGGGCTGCATAGCAGGACCCGAACGCGGGCCCGGCGCCGGTGGGGCTCTCGCTGGAGGCCCTGCGCGAGGGCGACCTCAAGCCGTTCGCCGCGGTGGCCGACGGCCGCGATCGTGCTCCCGCGATGCAGATGTCCAACGCGATCTACGCAGCGTTCGACAGCGTGACGCCGGCCACGCTGCTGCCCGAGGCGGTCAAGGAGCTGCGCGACCGCCTGGACTTCGACGGCACGATCCTCTCGGCCGACCTCGTCGCGACGACCGCGACGACGGGCGCCACCGTCGGCGAGGCGGCCGTCGACGCCCTACAGGCCGGGGTCGACATGCTGGTCATCCCCGGCGGCCGTCCGCAGCAGGACCAGGCCTATCGCGCGGTCGTCGCCGCCGTGCGCTCCGGCGCCGTGTCGACGGCTCGCGTCCGCGCCGCGCTCAAGCGGAGCGCCGCGCTGCGCGCGTTCACGCAGGACACGCGCGAGCCCGCCCGCGCCGCCGGCTGAGCCTACAGC
>DASZDB010000507.1:0-4063 GCA_035942495.1 Solirubrobacteraceae bacterium | reverse complement strand
CTCGAACACCGGCACGCTCCACCCGTGCTGGCGCGCCTCCACGACCTCGTGGTCCCAGTAGGCGCCCTTGACGAGCCGCACGACGAGCGGTTGCGCGCGCGGCGTGCGCTCGGCCCAGTCGAGGATCGTGTCGAGCGTCTGCGGCGAGTCGCGCAGGTAGGCCTGCAGCACGACGCCCGCGCTCGGCCCGTCGGCGAACTCCGCCTCAGCGAGCAGGTCGAGGACGAGCTCGAGCACGGCTTCGCGCGAGTCCAGCGACTCCATGTCGATGTGCAGGTGCGCCCCGAGCTCGTGGGCGCGGCGCAGCAGCGCCCGCAGGCGCGGCGCGGCGTCGCGCTGGCCGCGCTCGGGGGCCTCTGGCCGCAGCAGCGGCGTGAGCGCCGAGACCTTCACCGACAGGTTCGCGCGCGGCAGCGGGCCGATCGCGTCGTGCTCGAGCACGGGGTCGTCGGGCAGCCGGTCATACGCGCCGGCCAGCGTGCGCAGCGCGTCGTCGCAGCGCGCGGCGTAGCGGTCGGCCTCGGCAGCGGTGACCGTCGCCTCCCCGAGCAGGTCGACCGAGGCGGCGATCCCGTCGCGCCACAGCCGGCGCAGCGTCGGCAGCGCGGCGTGCGGATCCTCTCCGACGATGAAGCGGTGGGCCATGTGGCGTACGCCGGCGGCGCCGGCGGCGCCGAGCGCCGCGCGACCGGCCTTCGTGTCGCCCATCCGCATCGCGGCGCGCAGCGACGGCGGCCGCTCGCCGACCTCGTCGAGGAAGCCGGTCAGGTGGGCGGCGAGGTCGTCGAGGGAGCGGCAGGCGGGCACCACGTCGACGAAGCGAAAGAGCGCCGCGCGCAGCTCGTCGTCCTGGGCGGCGAGGTCCATGGCGCGGTCGTCGAGCGCCTTGAGCGGGTGCCCGCGATGGGACGGGAAGGCGTCGTGCAGCGCGCGCCCGACGCGCCCGATCTCGGCTTCGAGCTCCGCGGGCGCGTCCGCGCGGCGACCGGGCATGCCCTACGGCGCGGGCGACTCGGGCGGCGCGAGGTCGGGAACGTCCGACGTGTCCGCGGCGGGCGGGATCTGCTCGGCTCCGGTCGCTCCGCTGCCGGCGTCGATCTGCTTCTCGTCGCTCGAGCCGGTGTCGCGCGTCGGGGCCGGCGGGGTCACCGGGGTGTTGGGGCTCACGGCCGGTGCGGCGGGCGGCGGATTGGCCGCCGCGGGCGGCGGTGCGGCGGCCGCCGGCGCGCTCGCCTGCTGGGCGCTGTCGGACACCGGCTGCTTCTTCGCCTGCTTCGGGACGGCCGACCCGTCGTCACCGCGGGCGCGGGCCTTGGCGGTCTCGACGTCCTCGGCGCTTGCGTCCCTTGCGCCGGGGACCGCGTCGATCGCGGACTCGACCGGCTGCGCCGTCGGCGCCGACACGCTTGGGGTCAACGCCGGGTCGTCGCCGCCGAACACGCCCGAGACGTACAGCGCCGCGATCAGCGCAAGCAGGATGAGGACGATCGGCAGGACGACCGTGAGGCGCAGGGGCGAACGCGACCGCTCCGGCCGCTCCCGCGGCGCGCCGATCATCTGCGGCTCGCGCGGCTCGCGTGAGGCCGATGCCGCGGACGCGCCGATCCGCGGACCGCGCGACTTCGCCGGAGAACGCAGCCGGCCCAGCAGCGCGGCGACACCGGCGCCGGCCGGCTTGTGGTCCCGCCGGCGTCGCCGCGCTTGCGCCACGGCGTCGGCGTCGGCGTCGGCATCCTCCGGCAGCGGTTCGACGGTCACGGGCGCGGCGAAGTGCTCCGTGGGCTGATCGGGCGCCGTCGGAGCCTCGGACTCGCCGTCCGGCGCCTGGTCGGCGGTGCCGTTCATCGAGGTCGCCGCCAGCTGGGGCGGCGGGGCGCTCGGCACTGCGGCGATCAGCGCTCCTACGATCTGTGCGGACAGCACTTCGTCGACGGTCTTCTCCGGTGGGTCGCGGTAGGCGCGTTCGGCGGCCTTGAACCGCGCGACCGGCGCGCGGCAGGCCCAGCACTGCTCGAGGTGCGACTGCAGGCGCTCGAGATCGCCGGATGAGATCGTCTTCTCCGCGCGGTGGGCGAGCAGCATCGGGACGTCGGCGCAGTCGCCCTGCCCGCTCGTGGCGGCGCGCGCGGCGGCGGAGGTCCGCGTCGCGCTGACCAGCAGCGCCTCGGGGTTCAGCGACGCCGTGTCGCCCGCCGCGACGACCGCGACCCGGAAGCGCGCGAAGGCGTCGGCGGCGGCGGCGCCGGCGTCGGCCTCTCCCGCGACGTGGCGGCAATAGGCCACCACCGAAGGGCCGCGGACGGCGCAGAGGCCCGCGAGTGCGGCGGGATCTCCGTCCCGCACGCCTGTGGGCGTGACTGTGGCGCCAGACATCTATGTGCAGGCTAGCGCCAGTCGCTGATGGCGGAGACGTTGAAATCCCCCGCCCACAGCTGTGTCCGCGCGCGCCGAGACCGCGCGGCGACCCCGATCGGCGTCCGGCCTTCTACAGTCGGGGCGATCATGCGGCTGCTGTTCGTCCTTGACCAGTGGCCGGAGCTGTCGGAGACGTTTGTCGTCAACGAGCTGCAGGCGCTGCGCCGGCTCGGCCACGACCTCCGCGTCCAGGCCGCCCAGCCGGCCGCGCACGTCAACCCCGAGGCGCCGGGCGACCTCGATGTCCACGTCCTCGCGCGCGACGATCGCGCGCGCGGCGTGCGCGATCTGCTCTGGCTGCTGCGGCGCCGGCCGCTCGCGTGCGCGCATGACCTCGTGGCCCGCCGACGCTGGGCTCGCGAGGAGTGGGTGCGGCCGCTGCGGGCGCTGGCGCCGGGGGCGCGGCGCATCATCGAGCGTCGCGACGAGCACCTGCACGCGCATTTCGCGGCGGGCGCGGCGCTGGACGCGATGCGGCTCGCCGCGCTCACCGGGCGCACGTTCAGCATCACCGCCCACGCCTACGACATCTTCCTGACGCCGCGCAACCTGAGCGAGAAGCTCGGACAGGCGGACGCGGTGTTCACCGGCTGTGACTACAACGTCGAGCACCTGCGGCGCACGGTGCCGGGCGCGAACCTGCACAAGATCGTGATGGGCGTCGACATCGCGGCGTTCGACCGCAGCACGCCGCTGCCGCAGGACCGCACGGTGCTGGCCATCGGCCGCCTCGTCGAGAAGAAGGGCTTCGACGTCCTCGTGGACGCGGTCGCGCAGCTCCCGGACGTGCGGCTGCGGATCGTCGGCGACGGCCCGCTGCGCTCGCAGCTCGCGCGGGCCGCCGCGCGCTGCGACGGCCGCGTCGAGCTGCTCGGCAGCCGCGTGCCGGCCGAGGTGCGCGCGGAGATCGAGCGCGCCGACGTGCTCGCGATGCCCTGCGTCGTCGCGCGCGACGGCGACCGCGATTCGATGCCGGTGGTCGTCAAGGAGGCAATGGCGATGGGCGTGCTGGTCGTCGCCAGCGACGAGGTGGGGCTGCCCGAGTGCGTGCTGGCGCCGTGGGGGTTTCTTGCCCCGCCGGGCGACAGCGCGGCGCTGGCGCAGCAGCTGGGCGCGGCGCTCGCCCTCGATCCGCAGGCGCGCGCGTGGGTGCAGGCGAACACCGACGTCGACGCCGAGACCGCACGGATGGCGAGCGTCATCGAGGAGCTGACGGCGAGACGAGCACGCGCAGGCGCGGGCTGAGCCCGACCGTCCGCCAGCCGGCCTCCATCGCCCAGCGCTGCTCGGGCGTCGCCTCGGGCGGGTAGAAGCCGCGGCCGATCACGAGGACGTCGAAGCGGCCGGCGCGCAGCGCGCGCCGGAAGGCCGTTGCGCTGCGGTAGGGGGTCAGGAAGCCGTCGACGAACTCGCCGACTTACTCGACGTCGTTGCCGATCCGCGTTCCGAAGGCGGGCCAGACCGGCGACAGGCCGCCGACGGACCAGTCGCTGGCCAGGCCGATGCGCTTGTCCTGCGGCGCGATGCGCAGCAGCGTGTCGACCGCGCGATCGATGCCGCGATAGCGCCCGTCGTTGATCGCTGCCTCGATGCGATGTGCGCCTGCGAGCCCGAGCAGCAGCGCGCCGGCCGCCGCCGCGACGAGCAC
>DASZDB010000506.1:0-2074 GCA_035942495.1 Solirubrobacteraceae bacterium | reverse complement strand
CGACGGGCAACCAGGACGCCAACGTGGTCCTCGTGCTCGACCCGCTGCCGACGAGCTCTTAGGGCGGCCGGCGTCGGGCCGGGTGATGGCGGTGCGTGGACGCAGCGCTTCTGAACTGCATCCATGAGGAACACGGGCTTGTGTGCCGGGGTGTGGCGAATACGTATCGCCCCGCGTGCAAAATTCGCCGCACCCCCGCACAGCCCCCACCACGACGTCAAGCCCCGCTTCCTCATTGCCCAGCCACCATGCCCCGCCCGCACGCGAGCCGGCGAGCGACGGCGACGCCAGACGCGCACCACAGCGCCGACGCGCCCTACACCTCGCGCTCCGGAGCCTCCACGCGATCGGCGTCGCCGATCTCGCGCAGCACCCGCGCCGGGTTGCCGACCGCGACGACGCCCGCCGGCAGGTCGCGCGTGACCACCGCGCCCGCGCCGACGACCGTGTCGTCGCCGATCGTCACGCCCGGGCAGACGATGGCGCCCCCGCCGAGCCAGACGTTGTCGCCGAGCACGATCGGCTCCGCCGCCTCCCAGCCGGCGCGGCGCGTGTCGGGGTCGACCGGGTGCGTCGGGGTCAGCAGCTGCACCGCTGTCGCGATCTGGCAGGCCGCCCCGATGGTGATCGCCGCGCAGTCGAGCATGACGCAGTCGAAGTTGACGAACGTGCCCGCGCCGATCGTGATGTGGGTGCCGTAGTCGCAGCGAAACGGCGGCCTGATCACGACGCCAACGCCGACGCGGCCCAGCAGCTCGTGCAGCAGGCGGGGCCGCTCGGCGCGCTCGTCGTGGGTGGTCGCGTTGAAGCGCTCGAGCAGCGACATCGCCCGCGCGGCGTCCGCGGCGAGGTCAGGGTCGTCGGCGATGTACAGGTCGCCGCGCAGCATCCGGTTCTTCATCTCGCTCACGGCCCTCCTCCTACCCGGACGGCGCAACGGCCGTGGCTATACTCGCCGCGCTGCCTTGCCGGGTGGAGTAATCGGCAACTCGCCAGGTTCTGGCCCTGGAATTCAAGGTTCGAGTCCTTGCCCGGCAGTCGTTCGGCCTGCGCGGCCTACGCCGCCGCCTGCGTCATCCAGTCGCGGTACAGGCGCCAGTAGGCGCCCTGCGCGTCGAGCAGTTCGTCGTGCGTGCCCTGCTCGACGATCCGCCCGCCGTCGAGGACGACGATCCGGCCGGCCTGACGGATCGTGCTGAGGCGGTGCGCGATTACGACCGCGGTGCGGCCGGCGAGCAGCCGTCGCAGACCGTCCTCGATCCGTCCCTCGGTGTGCAGGTCGACGTTCGAGGTCGCCTCGTCGAGGATCAGGATGCGCGGGTCGGCGGCCAGCGCACGGGCGAACGCGACGAGCTGGCGCTGCCCCGCCGAGAGCTGTGTGCCGCGCTCGCCGACCTGCGTCTCGTAGCCGTGCTCGAGGCCCATGATGAACTCGTCGGCGCCGACGGCGTTCGCCGCCGCACGGATCTCGTCGCGCGTGGCGCCGGGCCGGCCGAAGGCGATGTTCTCGGCGACCGTGCCGCTGAACAGAAAGCCCTCCTGCGGGACGACGCCGAGCTGGCGGCGCAGCGAGGCCTGCGTCACGTCGCGCAGGTCGTGGCCGTCGACGAGCACCGCCCCGCGCGTCGGGTCGTAGAAGCGGGCCACGAGTTTGGCGATCGTCGACTTCCCCGCGCCCGTCGCGCCGACGAGGGCGACCGTCAGGCCGGGCGCGATCTTCAGCGACACGTCCTGCAGCGCCCACACCGCGTCGTCGCCCTGTCCGTAGCAGAACCCCACGTCGCGCAGCTCGATCTCGCCGCGCAGGCGGCCGAGCTCGATCGCGTCGGGCGCATCGACGAGGTCGGGCGCCTCGTCGAGCAGGTCTAAGATCTTGTCCAGTTCAGCCATCACCTCCTGGTAGGTCGTGTAGAGCTGCGAGAGCTGCTGGATCGGGTCGAAGAAGAGGTTCAGCGCCGCGACGAACGCGACGACGGTGCCCGGCGTCATGTCCCCGTCGATCGCCTCCCGGCCGCCGTAGAGCAGGATCCCGACCGTTGCCACCGCGCTCAGCAGCTCGACGCCGGGGAAATAC
>DASZDB010000505.1:0-4855 GCA_035942495.1 Solirubrobacteraceae bacterium | reverse complement strand
GCGCGGGACAGATGCGGCAGCACGGTCTCGAGCGCCTGGTCCTCGGCCACGCCGGCGTCGAAGGCCTCCTCGCCGCGGAAGCCGGCGGCGATCTTCAGCGCCTCGCGGCGGTTCTCGCCGAGGCTCGGGAAGACGTTCACGAGGAACTCGCGGTTGGCGATCGGGTGGCCGACCTCGAGCGAGGCATGCCAGGCGGCGAGCATCGACAGGTCGTGCTCGTCGAGGTCCTGCACGGCCTTGGCGTAGTGCGAGGCCAGCTCGTTCTCCGGAATCTCATCAACCCACGCGCGCACGAGCTCGCCGAGCAGCTGGCGGCGCGCCTCGCGGCCAACGGACTCGGCGATCACCCGGATCGCGTCCTGCGGTTCGATGAAGCACAGCGGCATGGCAGCTCCCTGGCCGGGGAAGTGGGACTTCGACGCAAGGTACGGGGGGTGTCGGACGGGATCGCCCGGCGTGCAAGAGGCCGCCCAGGCACTAGCGTTCAGGCATGCCCGTCATCGCCGCCGTCCTCCTCGTCGCGTGCCTCGTGTTCGCGGCGGTCCTATGGCACCGGCGCCAGGGTCGTGAGAACACCGCCGAGTTCGACGAGGCGCTCACGCGGGCGCGCGAGGGACTGCGAGAGCTGCAGTGGCGCCGCGCGGTCATCCCGCTCGCGGTGATCGCGGCGCTCGGGCTGATCGCGGCGCTCGCCCGCAACCCGAGCCGCTGGGCGCTGCTGCTCGTCGCGCTCGGCGCGCTTGCAGCGGGCGTGGCGCTGTTCGTCGTCAGCGAGCGCCGGCGCCGCACGGACTAGGTCCGGCGACCGGCTCCGGCCGCTACGCCACGACCTCCATCCCCACGCGATCCGCCTCGTCGGCATCGCTCGGCGACTCGACCGCGAGGACGGCCTCGAGTGCGGCGATCGCGACGGCGAGCTGACCGACGTCGGGCTCGCGCGTGGTCAGCAGCTGCAGCTTCATGCCGGGCAGCATGAGGATCTGCGCCCAGCGCTTGGCGCGGTTGCGCCCGAACCACTTGATGACCTCGAACGCGAGGCCCGCGATGAGCGGGATCCCGACGACGCGCGAGATCAGCAGCCAGTGCCACTCGGGCGTGCCGAGCGGGGCGAAGACGATGACCGCGACGATCATCACGATGAGCAGGAAGCTCGTGCCGCAGCGCGGGTGCAGGCGGCTGAAGCGCTGCGCGTTCTCGGGCGTCAGCGGCACGCCGGCCTCGTAGCAGGAGATCGTCTTGTGCTCGGCGCCGTGGTACTCGAAGACGCGCTGCAGGTCCTTCATCCGCGAGACCGCGTACAGGTAGGCGAGGAAGATCGCTACGCGGATCAGCTTCTCGACGATCACGAAGACGACCGCATTGGGCAGCGCGTCGCCGAAGAGGCTCGTGATGCCGACCGGGAGCAGGAAGAACAGGCCGATCGCCATGAGCAGCGCGAGCGCGATCGTGCCCGCCCAGGTGCCGGTGGAGATGTCCTGCTCGCCGTCGGGCAGCTGGGTGTTGATCGAGATGTTCAGCGCTCGGAAGCCGAGCCGCAGCGACTCGCCGAGCGCGACGACACCGCGGATGATCGGCCAGCGCAACCAGCGGTGGCGCTTGAGCACGGAGACGAGCGGAAAGCTCGTGACCTGGATGTCGCCGAGCGCCGGCTCGTCGCCGGCCATCCGGCGACC
This sequence comes from Solirubrobacteraceae bacterium, assembly GCA_035942495.1. Lineage (GTDB taxonomy): Bacteria > Actinomycetota > Thermoleophilia > Solirubrobacterales > Solirubrobacteraceae > CADCVQ01. The sequence goes on along the minus strand of DASZDB010000505.1, from coordinate 3,182 downwards.
GCGGGCGAGCTGCTCGGCGCTCGGCGCGCGGACCGCGACGGCCCACGTCGAGACGCCGCGCATCATCACGCCCTCGATGACCGCTTGGCCGCCGAGTGGCGCATCGCGCGATGCCGCCGGCGGGGGTGCCTCGGCGGGGTTGGTGTGGCGCGGCCGCGCCGGCTCGTGCTGGGCGGCCGCCGCCATCAGCTGATGATGTGGGCTACTTGCCGTCGGCGACGCGCTTGGCGGCGCGGCGCTTGAAGCGGTCGACGCGTCCACCGGTGTCGACGAGCTTCTGACGCCCCGTGTAGAACGGGTGGCAGTTCGAGCAGATCTCGACGTGGATCTCTGGCTGCGTCGAGCGCGTCATGAACTCGTTGCCGCACGTGCAGCGGACGTGGGCGGCGACGTACTCGGGATGGATGTCGGTCTTCATGGTCCGTCCAGTCTACCGAGGGTTCGCGCGGGCTCTGGACGCTCATCCGAGCGCCAGCGGGCACTGTCGGCGCGTCCCGTTGCCGCGCTCCTCGGACTCCTCGACGCGCCGATCGGCATCGACGCGCACGACGACCGGCAGCAGCGCAGCGCACGCGATCCCGCTGACCGCGACGGCGCGCTCCTCGCCGGCCGCGAGCCCGTCGACCTCCGCGCTGGCGCCGCCGACGCGGACGCTGAACGGACCGGCGGCCGAGCGGCCGGTGTTGCGCACGACGAACGTGTAGACGGCCAGCCCCGGCTGCTGCAGATCGAGGGTTCCCGTGAGCGCGCCGGGTACGAGGTTCGGCCGCAGATCGGGCTGACGGCAGGCGCGGGTGCGCGCGTGGGCGCGCTTGACGGTGGTGCCGTCGGCGGCGAGCCAGCGGAAGAGCACGAGCGCGCGATAGTTCGCAGGCACCGGCAGGCCGGTGACGCGCTTGGTGAAGACGAAGCCCGCGACGTTCGGATCGGCACGTTCCCAGACGCCGAAGCCCGCGGCCTTCAGCCGGCGCCAGCCGCGCTGGCCGTCGCGCCTGCGCTCGAGCTCGAAGCGCATCTGCATGCGCGGTGCGTTCGCGCGCGCCGGCATCGCGCCGACGAAGGCGGCGATCCGTTGGACCGGCAGCGGGCTCGTGGTGCAGGTCTCGAGGGTGGCTCGGAGCTTCGGCGGCTTGACGGGTGCCGCGGCCTGCGCCGGTCCCGCGAGCGCCGCGACGAGCAGGACGGCGGTGATGAGGATTCGCGCCATGGGTGCATAGGACAATGGCGCAGCGCGCAAGTTGCGGGGCGGCGCGGCGGGTCGTCAGGCGGCTTCGGCCGCCTGCTCGAGGCGCTGCCGGAGGTCGGCCACCGTGGCGTGGGCGCGCTCGACGATGTCGCCGTAGGTGTACGGAACGTGCCTCGAGCGACGGCGGCGCTCGTTGTCGGTCTCGAACCCGTGGCGCGTGGCGTGGTAGCGGAACGTGATGAGCTCCACGGTCAGGCCGTGCCGCTCCCAGTGGCAGTCGACCTTGTCTCCTCGCACGTCGATGTTCGTGCGCGGCAGCGGCACGCCATGCGCCTTGAGCAGCGCGAGGAAGAGGTCCTCGAGCTTGCTGAGCGTGACGTCTGAGCCCAGCGCTCGGCGCAGCTTCGCCGCGCCCTTCTTGTGCGGGTTACGCGCGATGCAGCCCTCGACAATCTCGGGCGTGACGCGATGATGCACCCATGCCTCGTGGCACGCGCGCGTGAGGTCGGCCGGCTCCAGCGACGGCGCGAGATCGAGCAGCACCCGCGGGACGGTGGTCATCGGAATGGCGTCGACGACGCACACGTCGCGCGGGTGCAACGCACCAACGCGGTGAATGACGATGCCCGGTCGCCGCCGGTCCGCGGTGGTGATCGTGATCTCGGGGCGCGGCGGTAGGCCGCGGAGCAGTTTCAGTAGGTAGGCCGCGGCATGGTGACTGAGCACTGCGCCGGGGCCGCCGGCCAGCACCGCGGCCATATAGCGAGCCAGCGACGACTGAGCCGTGTGCCCGATGGCATAGACGCCGCGGTGGACCGCCCACAGCCGACCGTCCGAGATCCACCGGTCGATGCGGTCTCGGTCTATGCCGGCCTCCAGCAATTGCCGCCGCGTCGCGCGGCCGTGCTGCCGGCGAGCGATCCGAGCAGCTGTGCTGAATTGACCCCGCATACAGGGGTCAAGTCAGCACGCCCGCGCTTTTCGCCCCTTCGCTACCGACGTCCGCAACAGCGTGCTGAGTTTGCCGCGGATACAGCGGTCAAGTCAGCACGGGTGACCGGAGAGATCGCTACAGGTTCTGGTACAGCGGGCCGTCGCCGCCCTCGGGCGTCGTCAGCCGGCCCCCCTTCGCGGTGATCGCGCCGCACTGCACGCAGTTCGTGTAGTTGACGATCACGTCGACGGCCCCGGACGACGGCGCATCGTCCGGAATCTCGTAGACGCCGGCCGGGCACATCCACGCCCACGTCTCGGCGATCTCGCGCGGCACGCGCTTGCGCACCCGGATGTGATTGGGGGCGTCGTCGCGCGTCGCGTTGCCGGTGATGTAGACCGACGAGAGCTTGTCGAACGTGTACTTGCCGTCGGGCTTGGGATAGCCGTCCTTCGTGTCGCCGATGAACATCGGCCTGGCGTCGTTGCGATGCCACTTGCGCCGCCCGCCGGGGAAGCGGCCCTTGGTCAGGATCATGAGGTTGCCCAGCGGCCCGCCGCGCAAAAAGCCCTTCTGGAACGGCTGGCGCGTGTTGCGGACCTCGTAGAGCTCCTTGCCGATCAGCGAGTCGTTGACGGCGGACTCATAGGACTCAAGAGCCGGGACGGCCTCACCGCGCTTCAGCGACGCGTAGATCGCCTCCGCGGCGAGCTTGCCCGACAGCACCGAGTGGTGCACGCCCTTCAGCGCGACCGTGTCGACCATGCCCGCAGAGTCGCCGACGAGCAGCGCGCCCGGCATCGAGAGCTTCGGCATCGACCACCAGCCGCCGGCCGGCAGCGCCTTCGCGCCCCAGCTCACGCGCTCGCCGCCTTCGAGGATCTCGCGCACGAGCGGGTGCAGCTTGAACTGCTGCAGCAGGTCGTGGGCGGAGGTCGTCGCGTCGGCGTACTCGAGGTCCACGACGAAGCCGATCGACACGAGGTCGTCGCCGGGCTTCGCATCCTTCATCGGATACAGCCACGTGCCGCCGATCTGGCCGTACTTCGCCTTGAGCTTCAG
>DASZDB010000504.1:0-7455 GCA_035942495.1 Solirubrobacteraceae bacterium | reverse complement strand
CTTCGGCGTGGTCTGCGTGGGCGTGGCGCGCGACGTTCGTCAGCGCTTCCTGCGCGACGCGGTACAGCACGAGGTCCTGCTCAGACGAGAGGCGGGGCAGGTCGGAGGCAACCCGACGCTCGACGCGGATTCCGCTGCGTCGCTCAAAGCTCGCTGTGAGCGCCGCCAGTGCGCTGGCGAGGCCGAGATCATCGAGTGCCTCGGGACGAAGGTCTGAGACGATCCGCCTGACCTCGGTGATCGCGTCGCGTGCCGCCTCGCGGCCTTCCTCGACTGCTTGGGCTGCGCGCTGGGCGGGCGCTTTGCTGGCCTCGTCCATCAGCAGCAGCACGCCCGTCAGCACCTGCCCGAGCTCGTCGTGCAGCTCGCGCGCGACGCGATGGCGCTCCTCCTCCTGCGCCGCCAGCGCGCGCCGCGCGCTTTCGCGGCGCTCGGTCTCGAGCCTGTCGAGCATCGCGTTGAAGGCGTCCGCCAGCGCAGCCACATCGGCATCCGCTTGCTGAAGCTTCACGCGCCGCCCCGGGCGCAGCGGGTCGACGGCCTGCATGAGCCGACGCAGCTCATCCAGCGGAGCGAAAGCACGCTCCAGCAACACCAGGTTGACCAACAACGTCACCACGATCGCCGCGACGAGGACGAGCGCTTCGGACAGCACGACCGGCGAGCTGATCGTCGCGGGGCTGAAGACGTAAAACGCCGAGACGCCGATCAGCACCGCAGCGTTCATCAAGAACACGCGCCAGCCAAGAGACCGACGGGAAGCCAGCACACGCACATGATCGCGCCTGACCGTCGCGGAGTCGGCGATCGAAGGCGTCGACACCGTCACGGCCTTCACCGGCTGCGGTTGGCGATCGCCGATAGGTGCACGACAGGAGCGTGGTCATCGCCGCGCACCGTGACCATGGGGTGCAGACCTCATCGGCGTTCATGGCGCTCGGAGCTAGCTTCGCGCCGAGTGGAGCCGGCAATGCTCGTAAGCGACACGACCCCTACGCGCGCACTCCGGCGGCTGTGGCGCACCCGGCGAGGCGTGTCTGTGGACGCTGATCATCGTTGCCACCGCGATCGCGATCTTCTGGGTCGCGGGTCAACCGGAGATGGGCTCGCGGAGCTGGACCACACGCGGCGCGTTCCTTCGGGGACAAGGACTCGTGGCGCTCTTCGACGCGGTCTTCATCGGCCTCGCCCTCGTGGTCATCGGCACGCCGCTCGTGGTGCTGACCATCTTCGGCGCGTTCATCCCCAGCCCCGGTGATCGTCGGGCGCAACGTCAATCGACGGACGACTCAGATGGGGGCAACACCCCACGCTGCCCGCACCGCGCCCGGGGAGAACTGCATCGACCCCACCAGAGGAGACGATATGACCGAGAAGACCGAAGACTTGAAGGGCAGAACGAAGGAAGCCGCCGGCGATCTGACGGGCGATGAGTCTTTGCGGCGCGAGGGAAAGGTCGATCAGGCCTCGAGCACGATCAAGGAGAAGGTCGGCGCCGGCGCCGACAAGGTCAAGGGCATGCTCCGCCGCGACGACGCCGAGTAGTCCGCGCCACGCCACTCACAGCGTCCGCCGCAGCGTGCGGCGGCGCGCGTGAGCCGTGATGGGGTGATGACTCCATCGTCGAGGCGGGTCAGCCACGCCACCGTAGGCGGGTGTACAAGGTTTCGAGCGGGAGGACGTCATGGCCCTGATCAAACGCAAGCAGACGAGCGACGATGTTGCCGTGCGGTGCCCGAACTGCCACGAGCGTGTGCCCGAGGGCGCACGCCAATGCACCATGTGCGGTCACAGCCTCGCCGACGTGGCGACGGAGGCAGCGCGCGAACGAGGCAGCGAGCCCCAGGAGCCGTGAGGACGGGTCGTGCACCGCTCGCGGGCGCTGTGGTGACGTCACGGTGGATGGCTTTGCTGCTCGTGACGCGGCTGCTCGCGGCCGGCGTTGCCGTCCTGCTGCTGGTCGTGCACCGCGTGACGGGGGACGACCCTCGTCTGATCGTGGCCGCCATCGCGTTCACCGTGCTGTCGCTCGCGGCCTTCACGTACCTCCCGCGGCTGCAGCTCTCGCGGACCGCATGGGTTGTTGACGGTGCTGCGGCGCTCGCGCTCGTCGTCGCATCCGAAGACTGGCGCAGCCCGTTCTACGTGCTCATGGTGACCGCGCTGATCCTGCCCTCGACGGGCCGCTCGTTTCGAGGTGCGATCGGCTGGGGCGTCGCGTTTACGCTCGCCTACTTCACGGTCGCGGTCTATCCCGAGCTTGATGCGAACACGCTCGAGAGCGCGATTCGCCTGGAGACGATCGCGACGCATCTCATGGTCCCGCTCGTTGTTGTGCTGGCGCTCGCCTATGCCACCGGCGTCCTAGAGCGCCTGCGCGGCGAGCGGCTGCGCTCGGAGCGACTTGCGGTCGAGAGCGAACGCCAGCGGATCGCATGGGAGCTGCACGACTCCGCAAAGCAGCGCGTGCACGCCGCGCACCTCGTCCTCAGCACGCTGCAAGGCCAGATCACGGGCGAGCAGGCGCAGCTCGTCGAACACGCCCTGGGTGAGCTGCGCGCGGCCGGAGCCGACATGGACACAAGCGTCGCCGAGCTGCGGACGCCGCTGGAGGGCCGGTCGGTGGAGCGCCTGCTCGACGAACGCGCCGCCGAACTCTTGCCTGGAAGCGAAGCCCAGATCAGCGTGCGCGGCAGCGTGGGGGAGCTACCCGCGCATGTCGCCGCGCACGTCTACCGGATCGGGGCCGAGGCACTGACCAATGCCGTCCGCCACAGCGCTGCTCAAAATGTCGACGTCGCGCTGACGCGCAACGCGGCTAGCGCCACGATCGAGGTCTGCGACGACGGCATCGGCCTGCCGACGATCCGGCGCCCCGGCTCCAACGGGCTGCGCTCGATGCGCGCCCGCGCCGACACGATCGGCGCCGAGTTGTCTCTCGGGCCCGGCCTCAACGGGCGAGGAACCCGCGTGGCACTGACGTTCTCGACCCCTCCAAGCGAAGGGACCGCACAGCCGTGATCCGCATCCTGATCGTCGACGATCATCCCGCCATGCGCACCGGGCTGAGCGCCGTGCTGCGCGCCGAGCCGGGTCTCGTGCCGTTAGACGCGGCCTCGTCTGTCGCCGACCTCTGGCCGACAATGAACCGCACGAAGCCCGATGTCGTCGTGCTCGACTACCACCTACCGGGCGACGACGGGCTCGTTCTCTGTCGCCGCATCAAACGCCAGCTGCCGCCCCCCGCGGTACTGCTGTACTCCGCATACGCCGACGCGTCGCTGATGATTCCGGCACGCCTCGCCGGAGCCGACGGTCTCATCAACAAGTCAGCGCCCGCCAACGAGCTCTACGACGCGATTCGGCGCGTCGCGCGCGGCGAGCTGGTGCTGCCCCCGATCTCACGCGAACTGCTCGACGCCGCCAGCCGCGACCTGAGCCCCGACGAGCTGCCGATCCTCGGCATGACGCTCGACAACACCCCCGTCAACGAGATGGCAACAGCCCTCGGCGTCGATGTAGAAGACGTGATGCACCGGATCGACCGCATGATCAAGCGCCTGAAGATCGAGATCCCGGCGCCGCGTGTCGCAGGCTGAACGACCCCGCACCGCCCCCCGCGATTCGCCGAACGACCAACCGCGGAGCGTGGTGTCCCACGCGGGAGCACCCCAAGAAGCCCAAGTCGGTGCACGGCTATGTCGCCGAGCCGGTCCCTCAGCGGGCACGTGGGGGAGGGCTCTAGCGCCTCGCTGCCGTGCTGCCGAATCGTCCCACTGCCGAACGTTTAGCGGGACGCTGCTGCCGTGGCTGGCGCGGTATCACATGTCAAGCCTCAAAGCAGAACGAACTCGAGAAGGCGCTCAGCGGCGGTCGTCGACCGGACTCGAGCTAGCGCTTCCGCGCATCGCGACGGATCTGACTTCGGCACGCGACCTGCCGCCGCGAGACAGCAGCCGCTCTGCGCTGACACTGGCGGTCAGTTGCGCAGCCGGCCGGTCGGATCGCGCTGCACGGCCTGTCCCGCGCTGAGTGACTATTGCGGGGGCGGACCGAACCGCTCGGATATGCGGCCGCCCACGACCTCCGCGATCTGCGTCAGCGCTGCCAGGGGCCGGAAGAACACCGTCAGTTCGCGGATGGCACCCGCGTCGTCGAGCCTCACGACGTTGAGGCCGTGCGCTGCGCGGTCGCCGATGCTCGTCTCGAACAGGATCACGGCCTTGTCGCCGTCGATGATCTCGTCGGTGACGGTCACGGCACCGAGTTCCTCTGCAAGCACGCCGAAGAGAAAGTCGGCGATCTCGTTGCCGCGCATCGGCTGGTCATGAACGGCGACGTGGATGAGGACGTCGTCGGCGAGTGCATCGACGATCGCCTTTGTGTCCCAGCGCTCGAGGGCGCCGACGTATGAGAGCCGCCAAGCCGTCGTGGCTGCCGCCAATCTAGTCGCTGGGCGTCTGACCGGTCCTATGCCTGCGCATCGGCGATGTGTCCTGCGGCCGCTGCGCACACGGAGTTGTCAGGGTAGTGAGGCGCGTCGACGGCAAAGGCGACGAAACGGCCGGATCTCCTTACGCGCCGACTGGAGAGCTTGGCGACGTGACGCGGCAGGCTCAAAATGATGGTGACTGGGGATGCGCAAACGTGCTCGCAACCAACGAAGCGTCGCGGGTGGCCGCTCAGCTTTCGTTAAGGGTTGCCTCGCAAGCTGCGCTTCATGAGGGTGTTGGTGGTCGACGACGAGCCTGCCGTTCGCGAGGTGCTGGAGCGGATCCTGCGCCTTGAGGGCTACGAGGTCGAGCTGGCGGCCGACGGGCGCGAGGCGATCGGCCGCCAGCGCGTGGCGCCCGCCGATGCCGTCGTGCTCGACGTCCTCATGCCGCACGTCGACGGGCTCGAGGTCTGCCGGCGGATGCGCGACGGCGGCGATCGCACGCCGGTGCTGATGCTGACGGCGCGCCATGAGGTCAGCGACCGTGTGGCGGGGTTGGAGGCCGGCGCCGACGACTACCTGCCCAAGCCGTTCTCGATCGACGAGCTGCTGGCGCGGCTGAAGGCGCTGATGCGCCGCTCCGGCTGGTCGAGCGACGATCCGGTGCTGCGCTTCGAGGATCTCGAGCTCGACACGGTCGCCCACGAGGTTCGGCGCGGCGGCCGCGCGATCGAGGTCACGCGCACCGAGTTTTTGCTGCTCGAGCTGTTTCTGCGCCACCCGCGCCAGGTCCTCACGCGCGAGCAGATCTTCGATCGCGTTTGGGGCTATGACTTCGGTCCGGCATCGAACTCGCTGGAGGTCTACGTGGGCTACCTGCGCCGCAAGACCGAGTCCGCCGGCGAGCCGCGGCTGCTGCACACCGTGCGCAGCGTGGGGTACGTCCTGCGCGCCCCGCGGCCATGAGCCTGCGGCGTCGTCTCGTGCTGCTGGCGACCGCCGCGGTCGCGGCCGCGGTCGTGCTGGCCGTCCTGACGAGCTACGTCGTCGTGCGCAACGAGCTGCGCTCGGGCGTCGACGCGGCCCTGCGCGAGCTCACGCCGCGGGTGACGTTCACGCGCGCGCCGCCGCCGGGCGAGCTGACGGCCGCGCCGGAGGCGGTGGAGGTCCAGATCCCCGAGGCGCCACTGGGCGGCGCGACCGGGATCGCGCAGGCGGTCCAGCCGTCGGGCGACGTGATCGCCCAGCGCGGTGCTCCGCGCCTGCCCACCGACCGCCGCACGCGCGAGGTCGCGGCCGGCACCCGTAAGCCGTTCTTTCGCGACGCGACGGTCGACGGCGTTCACGTCCGCGTGCTCACGACCCGGGGGCTGGCCGGCGATGCGCTCGTGCTGGCCCGACCGCTGACCGAGGTCGACGCGGCGCTCATGCGATTGCGATGGGTGCTGCTCGCCGTCGCGCTGGGCGGGATCGGACTCGCGGCCGGCCTCGGGCTGCTTGTCGCGCGGGTCACGGTGTCCCCGGTGGCGCGGCTGACGGGCGCGGCCGAGCGCGTGACCGCGACGGGCGACCTGAGCCACCGCATCGAGACGAAGGGCGAAGACGAGCTCGCGCGGCTGGCGGCGACGTTCAACGCGATGCTGGCGGCGCTGGAGCGCTCGCAGGACGCCCAGCGCCAGCTCGTCGCCGATGCGTCGCACGAGCTGCGCACGCCGCTGACGAGCATCCGCGCGAACCTCGAGCTGCTCGAGCGCGCGCCCGGACTGCCCGAGGACGAGCGGGCGCAGATCCTGGCCGGCGCGCGCGCGCAGCTCGAGGAGCTGACCGTCCTGATCGGCGACCTCGTCGACCTCGCGCGGCCGGGCGAGCAGCTCGTCGAGGAGCCCGAGGACCTGCGGCTCGACGCGCTTGTGCACGAGGCGGTCCAGCGCGCGCGACGACACGCCGGGGAGGGTGTCGACTTCGCCGTGCAGGCCGAGCCGTGCGTCGTGCGCGGCTCGCGCGCGGGGCTGCACCGCGCGATCTCGAACCTGCTCGACAACGCGGTGAAGTGGAGCCCTCCAGCCGCGACGGTCCACGTCCGCGTCGCCGACGGCGAGCTCACCGTCCGAGACGAGGGGCCCGGGATCGCGCCCGGCGATCTTCCGCACGTCTTCGATCGCTTCTACCGGGCGGCGGATGCCCGCGGGCTGCCCGGATCGGGCCTCGGCCTGGCGATCGTGCGCCAGATCGCCGAGGCGCACGGCGGTGGCGTGGGCGCGGAGGCGGCCGCGGGCGGCGGCGCGCTCCTGCGTCTATGCCTGCCGGTTTCAGAAAGCTCCTCGGCGGCGCTCAGATGACGTTCAGCTTCGCCCGGCTTCATGGCCGGCATGCGAACCATCACACTCACACTCACCACGGCGCTCGCGACGCTGGCGCTCGCCGCGTGCGGTGCCGGCGGCGATGACGCCGCCAACCCGCCGGCCGCGGCGCAGGACAAGGCGCTCGACGGCGCCCTGAAGTTCGCCCGCTGCATGCGGGGCGAGGGCCTCGACTTCCCCGATCCCCAGAAGGGCGGCAACGGGCTCGTCAAGGTCGGCGGGGGCCCGGGCCAGAACCCCGATGATCCCCGCACCCGGGCCGCGGCCGACAAATGCGGCAAGCATCTGCAGCAGGGCGGCGGCGACGCGCCCGATCAAGCTCAGCAGGCGAAGTTCAAGGACGCCTTCGTGAAGTACGCACGCTGCATGCGCGCCAGGGGCGTTGACGTTCCCGACCCGAAGCCCGGCGCGGGCGGCATGGTGTTCCGCGTCGGAGACCCAAACAACCCGGATCCGCAGTCGCCGAAGTTCAAGGCCGCCGACAAGCAGTGCCACGCCCACCTCGCGGCGATCGACCAGGAGATCCAGGGGGAGGCGTCACCGTGAGCGCTGCCACGACGCTGCGCGCCGCGTCGCCGACCGGCGCCACCGAGCCCGAGCGCGCGATGACGACGCCGCCGCGCCGGCGCGGACCGCGCCTCGCGCTGGCCGCCGCCGGAC
>DASZDB010000503.1:0-5017 GCA_035942495.1 Solirubrobacteraceae bacterium | reverse complement strand
GAGGTTGGAGATGTGCACCCGGCCGACGTGGTCGGGGTGCTGCTCGGCGACCTCTTCGATGTCGATGCCGCCCATGTCGCTGAAGAGGATCACGGGCTTCTTGGCGGTGCCGTCCCAGACGACGCCCGCGTAGTACTCCTGCTTGACGTCGGCCTTCGGGTCGACGAGCACCCCGCGCGGCAGGTGCCCGTTGATCTCGAGCTTCAGGATGTCGGCCGCGTGCTGCTCGGCCTGCTCGGGCGTGTCGGCGAACTTCACGCCGCCGGCCTTCATGCGCCCGCCGGTCAGCACCTGGGACTTGATGACCGTCGGCCCGCCGATCCGCTCGGCGATCGTGCGCGCCTCGGCGGCGTCGGTCGTGAAACCGAAGTCGGTGACCGGGATGCCCGCGCGCTTGACGATCTCGCGGGCCTCGTACTCGAAGAACCGCATCTACGCCGCCGCGCCCTGCATCTCGTAGGCCTCGGCGAGCTCGGGGTCCTTGCGCGACAGCATCTCGGCGAGGTCGACCATGACCTTGCACTGCTTCCAGGTCGCATCGTCCTGCATCTTGCCGTCGATCATGTGCACGCCGCGGCCGTCGGGGATCGCCTCGATGACGCGCTTGGCGAACTTCACCTCGTCGGGCTCGGGCGAGAAGACCTTCTTGGCGAGGTCGATCTGCACCGGGTGCAGCGACCACGCGCCGACGCAGCCCATGAGGAACGCTGCGCGGAACTGCGCCTCGCAGCCGGCGACGTCCTTGATGTCGCCGAACGGGCCGTAGAACGGCAGCATGCCGCGCGAGGCGCAGGCGTCGACCATGCGACCGATGGAGTAGTGCCAGAGGTCCTGCTGCGCGCTCTTGCGGGGGGCGTCCGGATTCTCGGCATCGGGGTCGGATAGCGAGATGTAGCCGGGGTGCCCGCCGCCGACGCGGGTCGTCTTCATCCGTCGGCTGGCGGCGAGGTCGGCGGGGCCGAAGCTCATGCCCTGCATGCGCGGGCTGGCCGACGCGATCTCCTCGAGGTTCGTGACGCCGAGCGCCGTCTCCAGCAGCGCGTGGACGAGGATCGGCCGGTCGATCTCGGCCTTCGCCTCGAGCTGGGCGAGCAGGCGGTCGACGTAGTGGATGTCCTCGGGGCCCTCGACCTTCGGGACCATGATCACGTCGAGCTTGTGGCCGATCTCGCCGACGATGCGGGTGAGGTCGTCGAGCACCCAGGGCGACTCGAGCGAGTTGATCCGCGTCCACAGCTGCGTGTCGCCGAGGTCCATCTCCCGGCCGACCGTGATGAGGCCCTCGCGCGCCGCCTCCTTGCGCTCGACCGGCACGGCGTCTTCGAGGTTGCCGAGCAGGATGTCGACCTTCTTGGCGATGTCGGGCGCCTTGGCGACCATCTTCTCGTTGGAGAAGTCCAGGAAGTGGATCATCCGCGAGGGCAGCACGGGGATCTCGTGCACGGGGTCGGGCGCACCCATGGCTAGCGGCTTGAAGAAGGCTCGGGGGTTCTTCACAGGGCGGCTCTCCGGAGGTCGTCGGACGGCGTCGGTCGGGGACGGAAGCTATCGCGTCCGTGTGCGGGCGGGCGTCCCGGGGCGGCGGGCTGCGTACACCGGAGCCTTCGGCAGCGGCCGGGCGAGTTGTGCACGGCGGGGTCCGGAGGCCGGGCGGCCGTGCGGCCGCGCGCCCGCCGGCCGAGTGCGGCCTTGGGTCGCGTGCTCGGTGCGGCCGGGGTGCGGCCGGGGCAAGTGCTGGTGTGTGCGTGGCGCGTAGACGTTCGTGATGAACATCAGCTCGCCACGGTTCGGACCGTGAGTGGCGGGCGGCGTCAACGTGGCGCGCGCGAAGATGCTCGTAGCGGACAACGCGCCGCGGTGGGACACACCGCGACCACGTCGAGTCTCGCGCGGGCGCGAACGCGCGGTCTGCGCCATCATGCGCGCCTCCGCGACGAATCGAAGGAGAAACCCCGGATGAGCGACGGATTCACGACCGACCAGCGCGAGCGCGAGGCTTCCGGCGCGCACCCGTACGGCCGCTACCTCGAGGAGTTCGAGGTCGGAGCGGTCTACAAGCACTGGCCCGCGAAGACCGTGACCGAGACCGAGGACCACCTCTTCTGCCTGATCACGATGAACCACCACCCGCTGCACGTGAACGACGTCTACGCCAAGCAGTCCCAGCAGGGCCGCAACGTCGTCGTGGGGCCGATGGTCTACTCGCTCGCCCTCGGCATGAGCGTCTCCGACGTCAGCGGCAAGGCCATCGCCAACCTCGCCACCGAGGAGCTCAAACACCCGGCGCCGGTCTTCCACGGCGACACGCTGTTCTGCGAGTCCGAGGTCCTCGAAAAGCGAGAGTCCAAGACGAAGCCCGACCGCGGGACGGTGCGCGTGCACACGCGCGTGCTCAACCAGGACGGGGTGCTCGTGGCGGAGTTCAAGCGGCTGGTGCTGGTGCCGCGGAAGGAGCATGCGACACCCGTTTAGCTGTCGAAACTTCCGCAAATTCCGACTTTCGGGGCCGGGGGACGGGGCGAACGTATTCCGCTGCCTCCTAGGCATTGAAAGGCTTGGATGATCAGGGGAGAGGTGATGATGCGAACGGCGGAGGCGACACGGTCGGTACCCGCTACCACGAGATCCCACTGTGGCGTGGGCGAGTCAACGCGGTGTCACCTACCGCTCTCCGACGACACGCTTGGCAACTCGCCCACGACGAGTTCAGCGCGCCGCGCCACGAGACTCCTCGCGCTCGCTGTCGCCGCAGCGCTCCTTCTGACAGGCGCGGCCGGCGTGCAGCCGGCGAGCGCCGGTACATACGTGATGCGGAGCTGCAACGTACCGGGGCATGGCAGCGCGCCGATGCATCCCTGGCGTTGGCTTCATGACGGCGAGACGCCGATCCCCGGCGTCTCCCTAACTGATGCCTGCGCAAGCGGCGGAGGCATCGGCGTCACCCTTGCCAACCGACAGATGCCGAACGGCCGCGCCGAAGGAATCGGACTTGATAGGCCGACGGGTCCCCAAAGCCAGATAAAGTTCGTCAAGGCAATGTTGTGGTACGCGGCGCGGCTGACGGGTTCCGGGCCGCAGCTCAGGTTCATCGCGGTCGACTACCGCTCGGATGGCACGACACCCGTTGGGCTGTCCAACTACGCGCCGGGCTCGGAGTATCTGGTTGCTGAGCAGCTCATCGGTTCGGATTCGAGGCACCTGTACCTCCAGCTTTATTGCGAGCCACCGAACGGGCTGACAGTGCCCGAGCCGTGTGTCGCGGCGCATAACGTACCGTTGCTGATTCGGGGAATTGAAGTCACGCTCAGCGAAGACATTCCTCCCGACGTGTTGCCGCCACGTGGCAACCTGCTCGACGGCGGGCTGCAAAGCGGTGTCCGTACGCTGACCTATTCGGCGTCCGATCCGCAGTCTGGCCTGCGCACGGTCGAAGTGCTGCTGGGCGAAACCGTTGTGGCCAGCCAAGACTTCTCGCCTAGGTGCGCGTATGCCGACTTCACGGTGTGCCCAGCCGCCCTGGACGACAACCTGCAGGTCGATACGCGTTTGGTTGCCAACGGATCCCATGGTCTTACGGTTCGAGTTCGGGATGCCGCCGGAAACGAGCGGGTAGTTAACGGCGGAGGTGCGGTCAACGTAGCCAACGGACCGACTCCCACGTCCAGTGCCGTCTCGACGTACACGCTCAGTGCGCGGTTCAAGAGCACGTCACGGTCCACGGTCACGGTGCCCTATGGACGGCGCGTAGCGATCCAGGGACGCCTCGCTCAGGCATCCGGGCGGGTTGCTGCGGGAAGCGTGATCGACGTTCTCGAGCGGCGTGATCGCCGCGGGGCGCGGGAGGTGACGCGAGCTCGTGTCAAGACCAAGGCCGACGGTTCGTTCTCCGTCGCGCTCGTGACGACGCGTCCGTCGCGGACGATCCGACTGGCCTACCGTCCGACGGCGGGCAGCCACGTCCTCTCGCGGGCGCTCAAGCTTCGAGTGCGCGCGGGATCGCGGGTGCGCGCTTCCCTTCGTGGCAGCCGACTGCGTTTCAGCGGCCACGTGCTGAGCGCCCCGATTCCGAAGGTCGGCAAGCGGGTCGTGATGGAGGGACGTTCGCCGGGATCTGCGTGGACTCCGTTCAACAGGCTCCGTACGGACCGCAAAGGTCGGTTCTCGGGCACGTACCGCTTGCGCGTCCGTCGCCCCGGGGTGAGGCTCCAGGTGCGCGCTCTTGTGCCGAGCGAGAGCGGCTACGGCTACCTGGCCAACCGAAGTCGAGCCGTGACGTTGCGTGTGCGCTGAGCCCGGTCGCGAACGATAAGGGACGCCGCACGGCGCACCTCGCACGTCGTCTCAGCTACTCGATGAGTTTCGCGCAGCTCATCAGCCGCCGACGGTGACGGCGCCGTTGGAGTAGCAGCTGCCGCCGCTGCCGTGAACGTTGACAACGGCTACAGGAGCGGCCCACGAGCCGGGCCGCTGTGGAGGGACGGCCGCTGGCCCGCTCACCAAGGCGACGAGGGGGCGCCGGTGGCGCCCCCTCACGGCATCGTCCCCTCAGCAGTTCACGCTGAGGTGGAACGCGCGATCGGCCGCGGTACCCGCGGAGTTGAACGTGCGGACGGTCACGATCGTGGTGCCCTCGGCGACCGCTGCGGACGTCGCCGTGATCTCGCCCGGCGTCGCGCCAGTGATTGTCGCCGACAGCGCGCACTTGGCGAGGTCGCCGGTGAATGCGACCGCATAGACGCCGTCGCCTGCGCCACCGGGATTCGTCACGCCGTTGGCAGGCACGCCACGTGACTCGCCGGCGGTTCCGTTGGCCGCGACCTGCGCGAAGGGCTTGAGCGCCTGCGACGCTGCGACGGCATCCGTAGTGATGTCCTGTGCGTGCTTGCCGTCGACGCGGTCGGCGTTCAGGCCGGTCGCGACGCCGGTCGCGTTCGTGATGAACGGCTTCGCCGCGTCGCCACCGGCGCCGACGGAGATCAGGCCGGCGATCGTGCCGCGCGACGCGTTGAACTCGAAC
>DASZDB010000502.1:0-2179 GCA_035942495.1 Solirubrobacteraceae bacterium | reverse complement strand
CCGGCGATCGTGCTCGCCGCCGGAGCGCTGGCGGCGCTGCCGGCGGGGCTGCTGATGGACCGGATGGGCCGCGTCCCGATCCTGGCAGGCGGCTTCGGCTGCGGGATCGCCGGCTGTCTGCTGGCCGCGCTGGGAACCGCGCGGGGGTGGGCGGTCGTCGTGCTTGCGGGCCTCGTGCTCGTCGGGACCGCCGCCGCGACCAGTCTGCTCGCCCGCACCGCCGCGGGCGACATGTACCCGCCGCAGCGGCGCGCGCGCGGCATCGCGCTGGTGCTGTTCGGCTCGGTGTTCGGCGCGATCCTCGGCCCGGCGGTCTTCAGCCCGCTGCTGGCCGGCCGCGACCTCGACGGCGATGCGCTGAGCGTGTTGTGGGTCGCCGGGACCGGGTTCATGATCGTCGGGCTGGCGATCGTCCTCACGGTCCGCCCCGACCCCAAACGCATCGCGGAGCTGCTGGCGCAGGGCGACGACGACCCCGTCACGCCCCCGCACGCGCCGCCCGGTGTGGCGACGATCAGGGCGCCGACAACGCCGATCAGCGAGCTGCTGCGCCGCCCCGGCGTGATCCCAGCGCTCGTCGCGGCGCAGGCGAGCTTCGCTGTCATGGTCGCGGTGATGACGCTGGAGGGCGCCGTCATCGTCGACCATCACGGTCACTCCGCCGACAACGTCTTTCCGATCATCGGCGCGCACGTCATCGGGATGTTCGGGCTGATCATCGTCGTCGGCGACATCATCGACGCCGTCGGCCGCACGCGCGCGCTCGCCGGCGGGCTGCTGCTCATGGCCATCTCGACGATCAGCCTGCTGTGGATCACGGGCGTGGCGGCCTCGATGGCGGCGCTGTTCGCGCTCGGCCTCGGCTGGAACTTCTCGTTCGTCGCGGCCACCGCCGTGCTGTCGGACATGACCGAGCCCGCCGAGCGCGGCAAGCTGCTGGGCTTCAACGACCTGCTCGCCGGTCTCACCGGCGCCGTGCTCGCGCTGCTCGGCGGCCTCGCGCTGACCGCGCTCGGCGTCGCGTCGCTGGCGATCGGCGGCACGGCGCTGGTGGTGGCGCCGGCGCTGTGGATCCTGCGCAACGGCCGCCTGACGCCCGCGCCGGCCTGACGCGCGCGCTCGGTGTGTCGTGCGTTGGCGCCCGCGGTCGCGGGTAGAGCCGCGCCAGCCACACAGGGTCGCCACGTCCGGCGGCCCGGGGCAAACGAGGAGGTCGCAGTTGTCGATCAAGGACAAGGTCTCAGGATTCGTGAAGTCGCTGACGTCCGACAAGGCCAACGAGGACACGCCCGCAGACGTCGACGCGCCGGATCCCGACGAGGGCGCGGTGGACATGCAGGCCGAGCGCGCGCCGATGGCCGGCTTCGAACCGGAGCCCGACGCGAAGTCCGGCTGATCCGCGCGGGTTGGTCCGGCGTCAGTCGCCGAGCTCGAGCACCGCGAGGAAGGCCTCCTGGGGCACCTCGATGCGGCCGACCTGCTTCATGCGCTTCTTGCCGGCCTTCTGCTTCTCGAGCAGCTTGCGCTTGCGCGAGATGTCGCCGCCGTAGCAGCCGGCGATGACGTCCTTGCGGTAGGCCTTCACCGTCTCGCGGGCGATGATCGCGGCGCCGATCGCGGCCTGGATCGGGACGTCGTACTGCTGGCGCGGGATCTTCTTCTTCAGCTTCTCGACCATGTTGCGCCCGACGGCGTAGGCCTTGTCGCGGTGCACGACCATCGACAGCGCGTCGACCTGCTCGCCGCCGAGCAGGATGTCGAGCTTGACCATGTCCGAGACGACCATCCCGCCGAGCTCGTAGTCCAGCGAGGCGTATCCGCGCGTGCGTGACTTCAGCGCGTCGAAGAAGTCGATGACGATCTCGGCGAGCGGCAGGTCATAGGTCAGCTGAACGCGGTCGGCCGTGAGGTAGTGCATCCCCTTGTGCGTGCCGCGGCGCTCGATGCACAGCTCCATGATCGGCCCGATGTACTCCTTGGGCGTGAGGATCGAGGCTTCGATCATCGGCTCGCGGATCTCCCGGATCCGCCCGGGATCGGGGAAGTCCGACGGGATGTGGACCTCCATCTCCTCGCCGTCGGTCAGCGTGACCTCGAAGCGGACCGACGGCATCGTCGCCATGAGCTCGATGTCGTACTCACGCTCGAGGCGCTCGCGCACGATGTCCATGTGCAGCAG
>DASZDB010000501.1:0-2229 GCA_035942495.1 Solirubrobacteraceae bacterium | reverse complement strand
GAGCCGCTGCGCCGCCACGGCGCCGAGCACGACCGACGCCGTGCGCCCCGTCGCCGTCGTCAGGAAGCGCCCGCGGGTCATGCGGCCGCCGAGCGTCGCGAGCAGCGTCGGATCGGCGGCCGCGACGCCGATGCCGCCGGTCTGGTCGGCGTCGATGCGGTCCGTGCGGCGCACGCTGGCGTCCAGCGCGCGCACGCTCGAGACCCGCTGGACGCCGGCGATCCGCCGGATCGTCGTCGTCGCTGCTTCGGGCAGCGTGGCGTCTGAGCCGCTGAGCGTCTGGCCCGGCGCGATCGTCAGCAGGTTCGTGCCGAGCTTGTCGAGCTGGCGGATCAGGCCGGCCCGCGAGGACTCCGACAGGCCGAGGACCGCGACGAGGCTGGCGATGCCGATGGCGATGCCCAGCGCCGAGAGGGCGGCGCGCAGCCGGCGCGTGCGCAGGCCGACGGCGGCGACGCGCGCGACATCGGCGGGGAGCAGGCGCGAGCTCATCCGTCGTTCACCACCCGGCCGTCGCGCATCGTGATGCGACGCGGCAGCGACCGTGCGAGCTCACGGTCGTGCGTGATGACGACGAGCGTCGTGCCCTGGTCGTTGAGCTCGCGCAGGAGGTCGAGAACCTCGTGTCCGGTGCGCGAGTCGAGGTTGCCGGTCGGCTCGTCGGCGAACACGACCGCGGGCCGCGCGACGACCGCCCGCGCGATCGCGACGCGCTGACGTTCGCCACCCGACAGCTGCGCCGGGTGGTGCAGCACGCGGTTCGCGAGCCCGACGCAGCCCAGCGCGAGCCGCGCTGCGGCCAGCCGCTCGCGCGCCGGCGTCGCGCTGTAGAGCAGCCCTTGGGCGACGTTCTCCAGCGCCGTCATCCCGTCGATGAGGAAGAACTGCTGAAAGACGAAGCCGATGAATCGCGAGCGCAGGCCGGCCAACGCCCGATCGTCGAGCGCCGCCACGTCGTGGCCGGCGATGGCGACGCGGCCCGAGGACGGCCGGTCGAGCGTGCCCATGACGTGCAGCAGCGTCGACTTGCCCGAGCCGGACGGGCCGACGATCGCCATCAGCTCGCCGGGCGCCACGCTCAGCGTCACGCGGTCGAGCGCGCGCACGCCGCCGGCGTATTCCTTGACCACGTCCTCGAGCTCGAGCACAGTGCGGGTGGCGACGACGCTCATCGCGGCACCACCACCCGCGCACCCTGCGCGATGCCGCGCACCTCGACGTACCCATCGGCGAACGCCCCGGTCGTGACCGGCACGAGCCGCCGGGCCCCGCGGGCGTCCTCGACCTCCACGCCGTAGCGGCCGTTGCCGATCGCCACGAGCGCCGTCACCGGAACCGTGAGAACGCCCTTCGCGGTGCTCGCCGCGATCGACACGGTCACCGGTGCCTGGTCCAGCCTGGCGCGCCGCGCGCGCTTGCCGAGCAGGGCCACGCGCAGCTCGACGCTGGCCTCCGCGTCGTCCTTGCCGGCCTGGGCGACGCGGCCGACGCGCGTGACGCGGCCGCTGACCTCGCTGCCGTCGGGGAGCGTGACGCGTACGCGCTGTCCCCGGCGCACCTGCGCCTGGCGACTCGCGCCGAGGCGGGCGATCACGACGCGGCGCCGACTCGAGACGGCGGTGACCGCTGCGCCGGCGCCGACGGCGTCGCCGACGGCGGCCTCGTGCTCGCCGACGCGAAGCGGGCCGTCGCTGAAGACGATGTCGCCGGGCTCGACCATGCCGTCGCGCTGCAGTCCGCGGGCTTTCTGCCAGCGGATCACGGCCGCGGTCGTGGCGGAGTCCCAGTGGTTGTCGACGTCGATCGCGTCGTAGGGGTCGTATCCGAGCGCCACGAGGTTGCGCTCGAGCTGGCGCACGTCGCTGCCGTTGTCGACGCCGGCCTGCAGGGTGCGGTACATCGGCACCTGCCCGTACATGACGTACGCCGTGGCCTTAGCATCGATCGAGTACACCGACTCGCCGCGGCGCACCGTGGAGCCCTCCGGTCGCACCCGCGTCAGCGTCCCGCGGACCGCGGCGCCGATCGTCCGCTGGCCGGTATAGCTCAGCGTCCCCTCGACGTCGTGGCGGTCGACGAGATCGCGCCGGCTGACGACCGTGGTCGCCGTCGGCACGCGGTCGTTCACGGCCGAGCCCGCGGGCGCGTCGCCGTCGCTGCCGAGCGTCGCCCACGCGAGGCCGCCGGCCGCCGCCAGTCCGGCGGCGGCCGCGAGGCGCGGTCCGCGCC
>DASZDB010000500.1:0-1734 GCA_035942495.1 Solirubrobacteraceae bacterium | reverse complement strand
GGCGACGAGCTCGTCTGGCTGCTGCGCCGGCTCAACGAGGAGTGGGGGACGGCGATCGTGCTCGTCGAGCATCGCCTCGAGCGCTGCCTCGGCGCCGCCGATCGCGTGCTGGCCTTCGAGCACGGCGCGCTCGCCTGCGACGCGCCGCCGCGCGGCTTTCTCGAGTGGGCGGCCGAGCGGGCGCCGGCGCTCGCTACGCCGGGCGCGCGGCTGTTCGCGCGGGCGGGCCTGCGCCCGCCCCCCAGCGGCGTGAAGGAGGCGCGGGCGACGCTCCGCGCGCACGGGCTGCTCGACGACGAGGCGATCGCCGCGGACGGTTCGCCGGTCGCGCCGGTCGCTCGGTCCAAGCCGCGCCGTGGCCTCGCCGCGCTGGCTCGGCGGCCGACCGCAAAGCCGCCGCCGGCTCTCGCGTTTCGCGGCGTCTGGCACGAGCGCTCGGCCGGGCGCGCGGTGCTGCGCGGCGTCGATCTCCTGCTCGCGCCGGGCGAGCGCGTCGCGCTCATGGGCCGCAACGGCGCCGGCAAGTCGACGCTGCTGCGCCACGCCAACGGCCTGCTCACCCCGACCCGTGGGCGTGTCGAGGCGTCCGGGCGCGTCGCGCTGCTGCTCCAGAACCCCAACGACTACTTCCTCGCCGACCGCGTCAGCGGCGAGCTCGGTCCGGTCGCGCTCGAGGCGGCCGGGCTCGGCGCGCTCGCCGATCGCCACCCGCGCGACCTGTCGGGCGGCGAGCGCCAGCGCCTGGCGCTCGCAATCGTGGCGGGCGCCGTGGGCGGCGATCGCGACGCCACCACGCCCGCGGCGCTCTGCCTCGACGAGCCGACCCGCGGCATGGACCGCGCCGCGAAGGGCGGCCTCGCCTCGCGCCTGCGCGCGGCCGCGGCCTCCGGGAGCGCCGTGCTCGTCGCCACGCACGATCCCGAGTTCGCCGCCGCGCTCGCGGAGCGCGTCGTGCTGCTCGCGGACGGCCGGGTCATCGCCGACGGCCCGGTGGCAGAGGTCTTGAGCGGCGGCTGGTACTTCGCGACGGAGACCGCGCGGATCGTCGACGGTGCGCTGCTGCCCGAGGATGGCGCCGAGCGGCTGCGCGCGCGCATGACGATCGAGGCCCAGCCGTGACCTGGCAGCTCGCCTCCTTCGCGCTGCTGGCGCTGGCGCTCGGCGCCGGCTTTGCGTGGTACGAGCGTGCGCGCCCGTCGGCGAAGGTGCTCGCGCTCGTCGCGACGCTCGCCGCGCTGGCGGCGCTGGGCCGGATCGCGTTCGCTCCGCTGCCGAGCGTCAAGCCGACGACGGACATCGTGCTGCTGTCGGGCTACGTGCTCGGCGGCGCCCCCGGCTTCGCCGTCGGATCCGTCGCGGCGCTCGCCTCCAACGTCTTCTTCGGCCAAGGGCCGTTCACGCCGTGGCAGATGGCGGCGTGGGGCGGGGTGGGGGTCTTCGGCGCGCTGCTCGCGCGCGTCTTCGGCCGTGACCTCGGCCGCTGGTCGCTGGCCGGCGCCTGTGCCTTGGCCGGCCTCGCCTACGGAGCATTCCTCGACCTGCACCTGTGGGTCATGTACTCGGGAGAGCATTCAATGTCGGAGTACCTCGTCATGGCGGGCCGCGGCCTGCCGTTCAACCTCGGCCACGCGGCCGGCAACGTCGTGTTCTGTCTGGCGTTCGGACCGCTGCTGGCCCGCGCGCTGCAGCGCTACCGCGACCGCCTCGACGTGACGTGGAAGCCCCTGCCGGTCG
>DASZDB010000499.1:0-4682 GCA_035942495.1 Solirubrobacteraceae bacterium | reverse complement strand
CACGCCCGCTGGCTGCCCGAGGCGGAGCTGATCGCGCGCCGCCAGCCGTCGCTGCGCAGCGTCGCGCAGTTCCTCATCCGCGACCTGCCCGCGCGTCCCGGCCGCAGCCCGCGCGCGCGCTGGGGCGACTACCAATCGGGTCTGCGCTACGAGGACGGCCGCGCGAAGCCCGCCCACGCGTCGTTCGCGCTGGCGCTCGTCGCGCGCCGCGCCGGCGCCACGCGCGTGGCCTTCTGGGGGCTCGTCCGCCACGGCTCTGGACGGCGCGCCGTGCGGATCGCCGTGCGCGAGCCGGACGGTGCGTGGCGCGAGATCGCCGGCCGCCGCACCCATGCGGACGGCACGTTCGCGCTGACCGTCGCCGTCAATCCGGCGCGGACGTTCCGGCTGCACAGCGGCGGTCGCGCCGGAGCCGCGCTGCAGGGGGCGCGCTGAACTGCGCTGCTCTCGACGGCCGCGCCTCCGCTACCGTCCTGGCCAGCCAGCCAGTCTGTCTTGCCCGACCACCCAGGAGCCGCCCCATGGCCGTGACCGTTCCCGCCGCGACCGAGCAGATCGACTACGCCGATCTGTACGCCCGCTGGGAGCGCGGCAACTGGTCGGCGACGGAGATCGACTTCACGCAGGACCGGATCGACTGGCACGAGCACTTCACCGACGAGCAGCGGCGCGGGGCGCTGTGGCTGTACACGCTGTTCTTCCACGGCGAGGACTCCGTGGCCGACAACCTCTCGCCGTACATCGACGCGGCGCCGCTGGAGGAGCAGAAGTACTTCCTCGCCACGCAGCAGGTCGACGAGGCCCGTCACGCGGTGTTCTTTCATCGCTGGATGCACGAGGTCGTCGGTGTCGGCGACGGCACGCTGGGCAACGGGCTGAAGGCGACCCAGAGCGAGCTGACGTGGGGGCACCGCAAGCTGTTCGGGCGGCTGGACCGGATGGCCGACGAGCTGCGCGCCGACCGCTCGCCGCTGACGCTCGCGCGCGCCGTGACGCTCTACCACGTCGTCGTGGAGGGCACGCTCGCCCAGCCCGGTCAGCATCTCATCGAGACCTCGCTGGAGCGCATGGACCTCATGCCCGGCTTTCGCGAGGGGATGCGCAACGTCGCGATCGACGAGCAGCGCCACATCGCCTTCGGGGTCAAGCTGCTCGCCGACCTCTATCGCGACAACCCGCAGGAGATCCAGGACGCGATCGTCGACCTCATCCGCGAGGCCCTGCAGTACACGCTCAGCGTGCCGATCCCGCCCGGCTGGGATCGCTCCTACACCGAGAGCCTCGGCTACACGATGGAGGACCTCTACGAGGAGGGCGCGCGCGCCAACGAGGCGCGACTGCGGGCGATCGGGCTGCCCCTCGACGAGATCGCGCACTTCCCGTTCCCGATGGACATCACGCCGCGCGAGCGCGGGCAGCAGGCCCTCGCGCTGCTGAAGGCGGGCCTCCTGGGCGAAGGCGACGGCGGGCCGGTCGGCCGCGACCCCGAGACCGTGCAGATCTTCTTCGACCTGCTCGCGCGCAACGTACGCGGCGAGGAGGTGGCCCGCGGCACGACGATCCAGTGGGACTTCACCGATCACGAGCCGTGGTACCTGCAGATCGAGGGG
The DNA here is from genome assembly GCA_035942495.1 of Solirubrobacteraceae bacterium. Lineage (GTDB taxonomy): Bacteria > Actinomycetota > Thermoleophilia > Solirubrobacterales > Solirubrobacteraceae > CADCVQ01. The sequence continues at coordinate 3,072 of DASZDB010000499.1, read as the reverse complement.
CGCCACAAGCAGGCCATCCAGGGCCGCGTCGCCAGGCCGACCGTGCGCCTGAAGCTGCGCTGGGACGACTTCGGCGAGCTCGTCTCCGAGCGGGCGCAGCCCTACAACCTCATGATGCGCGGGCGGATGCGGCCGTGGGGAGATCCACGCGTGCTGCTCAAGCTGCAGCGCCTGTTTCACTGACGGGGTGGGTATGTCGGGCACAGCGTGATGAGACAAGGACCCATCTCCCGGTTCCTGCACGGCGCGTTCGAGTACGCCGCCGGTGTGCTGCTGATCGCGGCGCCGTTCATCTTCGCCTTCGATTCCGGCGCGGCCACCGCGGTTTCGATCATCGCCGGGGTGCTCGTGATCGTCATCGCGGCGAGCACCGAGGGACCCAGCTCGCTGATCAACTCGATCCCGATCCCGGCGCACCTGCTGCTCGACTTCGCGCTGGCGGCCGCGCTGATCGCGTCGCCGTTTCTGTTCGGCTTCAGCGACGAGAGCTCGCCGACGGCGTTCTTCCTCGTCATGGGCGTCGTGCACCTGCTCGTCACGATCGCCACGCGCTTCAAGTCGGCTCCCAACGCCGCCGAGGCACGCCGAGCCTGATCGGGCAGATCTCGCAGATTTCAGGCTGAGCGACGCGGCGCCACGCTGCCGGCGGGCGGCGGGCCATCGTCTACCCTTCCGCCCGTGAAATTCGTCGACATCGTGTCGCGCTTCGGCGACACCACCCTCCGCGTCACGCCGATGCGTCACCCGTGGGACACAGAGACCACCCAGCCCGCGTGGGACATCCAGCTGACCGGCCCGGAGCTCGACGTCTCCGGTCGCTACATCGAGGATCCCGAGTCGCCGCAGACCCTCGTCGAGTACTGCGAGGAGCTGGCCGCCGAGCACAAGGGCTGGGACGGCGACAAGACGTGGCAGTCAGCCGGCGGGGACATCACGCTCTCCGCGGCTCACGACCAGGTCAACACCACGCGGCTGACGGCGACGCTGCGCGGCGGCGTCGTCCCGCAGTGGACGGCCTCGTGCGAGCTGCACGTCGACCCGTTTCGCTTCGATCGCGTCGCCAAGAACCTCGTCATCTACAGCGAGGAGCTCTTCGGCGACGAGTACGACGAGGATGCAGTGCCCGAGCGCCGTGACCCGCGCAAGATCGCGGGCGAGCGCTTCAAGCGGATCGGCGACCCCAGCCCCGAGCGCTGGTCGCAGCAGTCCTGACCGGCTGAGGGCCGGCGCGCGAAGAACGACTGAAGGACGCGCCGCGTGCCGCGGCGCGCCTCAGGCTCAGGCGGTGCTGCCTACGGCTATGCCTTCGCGAGGTTGCTCGTGAACTGCTTGACGAGCGCCTCGAGGACCGCCTGTACGGTGCCCTCGCCCATCGACGCGGCCTTGCCGCTGACGTTGGCGCTCACGTCGACCGTGCCGCCGTCGCCGCCGATGGTGATCGTCACGTCGCCGTTTGCGTTGCTCTGACCGCCGGCCTCCTTCGCCTGCGCCTTGAACTTCGCGGTCTTCGAGCCCTCGTCCTTGGAGACGATCTCGACCGGGCCGCTGAACGTCATGGCCATCGAGCCCATGTCGACCTTGATCTCGGCCTTGGCCTTCTCCGGGCCCTCGGCGTCGAGCACCTTCGCGCCCGGGACGCACGGTATGACCTTGCTGACGTCCGAGACGACTTCCCACGCATGATCGGGGTCCGAGACGCTGAACTTCTCCTGCAATTGGGTCGCCATCAGTTGGGCTCCCTTTCGTGTCGGCATCAGTTGCGCTTCGAGGTTGGCGTACCCGCGCGCGCTTCGGGCAACCGTCGCAACGCGATGCTCTATGCGGGCATAGAAAAGACGAGCTCAACCGCGACCGGCAGCGATTTACGGTGAATCAAGCTGCGTCGCGTACGAGCGCACGCACGCTCTGCACCCCGGCGGCGATCGCCGGCCCGAAGTCGCGCTCGCCGGCCGCGAGCATGCGCAGCATCATCCCGTCGCCGAGCGAGAAGATCACGTCCGCGACGGCGTCCGGCTCCGCGCCGAGCAGGAGCACGCCGTCGGCCTGCTTGGCTCGCAGGACGCCGGCGAGCTGCTCGCGCAGCCGGGCGAGCAGCTCGCCGAACTCGGCGGCGACGTCGGCGTGGCGGCGCGACAGGACGAACAGCTCGAAGAGCAGCGTCACGAAGCCGGGGTCGTTGCGCACGACGTCGTCGAGACCGGCGACGAGGACGGCGATGACGTCGTCGGCGCTGCGGGCCTCGGCGAGCGCCGCCGCGAGCGCGGCCGTGCGCACGTCGCAGTCGTGGCGCACGACCTCGATCAGCAGCCGTTCCTTCGTGCCGAAGTAGTAGTGCAGCAGCCCGCGCGAGACGCCCGCCGCGCGCGCGACCTCGTCGAACGTCGAGCCCGCGGTGCCGCGCTCGGCGACCGATGCGCGCATCGCCTCGACGATTCGCGCGGCCTTGTCTCCCGAGAGCTGTCGCTCGCTAGTCGTGCCGGCTTCCACGGATCATCACCGCCGGGGAATCTACCTGGCTGGCTGGCCAGGAAGGGCGACCGCAGCGAGAACGACGAAGGCGCCCCGGGGGCGCCTCCTGGTACGACGGTCCTGCTGCGGCGGGCGGTCAGCTTGCGGGCGCCGCCGCCGCCGGAGTGGCCGGCGTCGTGTTGGAGGTGTAGTCGAACTCCTCCTCTGCGCCGCACAGCGCGTCGAGCACCTTGTTGCGCAGGTCCTCGCTCACGGCGATCGCGACCGCGCCGCCGAAGAGCGCGACGAGCAGGATGCGGCCGAGGCCGCCCCTGCGCTTCTTCTTCGGGGTCGTGTGCTTGGGCGCCTCGCGCAATGCGGCGGACGCATCGCGCAGCGCGTCGGCGGACTTCTTCAGGTTCGCGTGCAGCTTCTTGTCCTCGATCAGGTTCTTCGTCGCGGACTTGCCATGGTTCAGGCGGGTGTAGGCGTTGCGCGCGGCCTCGAAGGCCACGACCATGTTGTCGCGCAGCTCGTCGTCCTGGATGACCCGCTGCAGATACGGGTTCTCCTTCGCGGCTTGAGCGGCTGCGGCGGCCTTGGCGGCCTTGTCCTTCGCTGCCA